>JBEIMO010000028.1:0-14562 GCA_040378625.1 Verrucomicrobiia bacterium
ATGCGGCGCAGCAGCTCCTGGTCATATCGCCTGCCCTGCTTGTGGATACTACAACAAGCGCCAGGTGCTGACGATCGGCGCAGAATAATCCTGCGGGTTCGCCACTCCCCGCATGAAAATAGCCCTCGACGCCATGGGCGGTGATTTCTCGCCCGGGAATCCCATCGCCGGTGCCGTTCAGGCGCTGCGCGACTTTCCGGACGTTTCGATCATTTTTGTCGGTGACGAAGAGAAAGTTCGTGCCGAACTGAAAAAACACAACACGTCGGGTATCGACGCGCGTTTCTCTATTCACCATGCCTCACAGGTCGTGGAAATGAGTGACAACGGACTCGATAGCGTTCGGAAAAAAAAAGATTCGTCCGTCAGTCGCGCCATTGACCTCGTCAAGGCAGGCGAGGCGGATGCCGTCGTTTCGGCGGGTCACACCGGCGCACTTGTTGCGGCTGCGACTATCAAACTTCGCACACTTCCTGGCATTGATCGCGCCGCTCTCGGCGTTCTCATTCCTGCCGAAGGGGGCGTTTTTTTGTTGATCGACGGCGGGGCGAATATCGACCCAAGCGCGAAGCACATCGTTGGCTTTGCCGTGATGGGCAGCGTCTATTATCAAAGCATCGTTGGCGGCGGCAAAGCGCGCGTCGGGCTTTTAAATATCGGAACCGAGCCAGGCAAGGGAACCGAGTTTTGCCAGGAATGCTATGCGGAGCTCGAAAAAGCCCCGATCGATTTCAAAGGCAACGTCGAGGGCCATGGCATCTTCAAAAAACCGGTGGAGGTTGTTGTTTGCGACGGCTTCACGGGAAACATTTTTTTAAAAACGGTCGAAGGCCTCGCGAAATCCATTTTTTCGTGGCTCAAGGCGGAACTCAAACAATCTCCGATCCGCATGGCAGGGGCTTGGTTGGCGCGTGGCGCATTCCGCTCGATCAAAAGCCGCACCAGCACCGACGAATACGGCGGCACGCCACTCCTCGGTGTAAACGGCATTTGTATTAAGGCACACGGCAATTCTTCGGCGCTTGCGATCCGCAACGCCATCCGTGCAGCCCGCACAGCCATCGAACTCCAAATCAACACTCGCATCGTCGAGGCGATGAAACCACTGAATGAAAACAACCCTTCGCGAGACACCGCCACGGCTTAACCGCACCGCATCCATCATTGGAACCGGCAGTTATCTGCCCAAACGCGTTTTGACCAATGCCGAACTCGAATCCATGGTGGAAACCGACCATCAATGGATCGTTGACCGCACGGGCATCGTGGAACGCCGGATCGCTGCGGCTGATGAATTCACAAGCCACATGGCGGCTGAAGCTGCTAAAGCGGCGATGGAAAATGCAGGCGTCACGCCCGAAGAAATCGATCTGATCGTTGTCGGGACTATCACGCCAGATACCGTTTTTCCCTCAACCGCCTGTCACGTGCAGCGCCACATCGGAGCAAAAAATGCCGTCTGTTTTGATGTCAACGCCGCCTGCTCGGGATTTCTCTATGGAATGGAAATTGCCGGCCAGTTTATCGCGAACCATACCTATGACACGGTTCTGGTCATCGGCGCAGACAAGCTGAGCAGCATTGTAAATTGGGAAGACCGTAATACCTGCGTTCTCTTTGGTGACGGCGCTGGCGCCGCCGTGCTTCGCTCCAGACCCGGCTCGCGTGGCATTATTTCGACCTGCATGGGGAGCGATGGCAATTACGCCGACATTCTCAACATGCCTGCTGGTGGATGCGCGATTCCGGTTACAAAAGAAAACGTGGATCAAAAACTCAACACGCTTCATATGAACGGCCGCGAGACATTCAAACAGGCGGTCACCTCGATGATGCGTGCCTCGAATGTCGTTCTCGAGCGCTGCGGTATCACAGCAAAGGATATCAAATGCGTCATCCCGCATCAGGCGAACATCCGCATCATTGAGGCCATGGCCGAGCGCATGGAAGTGCCGATGAGCCAATTTCACATCAATCTCGACAAGTGTGGCAACACATCCGCTGCTGCTGTGGCGATTGCGCTCGATGAAGCCGCCCGCACGGGACGATTTGAAATAGGTGATCTTCTGCTCCTCGTGGTTTTTGGCGGCGGACTCACCTATGCCAGCTCGGTGATCGAGTGGTAAAAAGCCCGAGCACTTTTAAAAAACGGAAGTCCTTGAGGCATTCCGGCTCGTAACTCATTCGGTTCACGCCATGACATCCGAATCTCCAAAGCCCGACACCCTCAGCGAAACGCTGGCTTTTTTGGAAGCCTGTCGGCATGAGAAAAATTGGAGCGACGAAAAATTCCAGGAACGCTGCGCTGCTGCAAAGACAGCGGATTGGTCGCTGACTTTTGAGGAGCTCGAGCACGGCGCCCGCATGGCCTGGAGAAACAATGCGCGCTGCATCGGCCGGCTCTTCTGGCCTTCGTTGCGTGTCCGTGACCTCCGTCATGTTTCCGAACCCGATGAAATCTACGCCGCGCTTCTCGAGCATCTCGAAGCGGGAACCAACCAAGGAAAAATTCAGCCCCTTGCGACGATTTTTGCTCCAGCCACAAAAGAAGGACCCGCAGTCCGTATTTGGAATCACCAGCTCCTTGGTTACGCAGGTTACGAGCAACCGGATGGCACGATTCTGGGCGATCCGAAAAATTTGGATTTCACACGACAAGCTCTGGCGCTTGGCTGGCGCGGTGAGGGAACGCGTTTTGATCTTCTCCCAATCATCATCCAAAAACGCGGCGCGGCCCCTCAACTTTTTCCCACGCCAATACCGCAAGCATTGGAGGTTCCGCTCACTCATCCCGACTTTCCTTGGTTCGCCGAACTCGGCTTGAAATGGTATGCCGTGCCGGTTTTGTCCGACATGCTCCTGCGCATCGGCGGCATCGACTTCCCTGCCGCGCCTTTCAATGGCTGGTATATGGGAACCGAAATCGGCTCACGCGATCTCGGTGACGAAGCGCGATACAACATCCTTCCGATCATTGCCGAAAAAATGGGATTGGATGCCGCCAACAAACTTTGGAAAGACCGCGCATTGGTGGAACTCAATGCCGCCGTTCTCCACTCCTACGAGAAAGCCGGCGTGCGGATCGTGGATCATCACCGCGCCTCCTCCGAGTTCATGGAATTCACCGCCCGGGAAATCAAAGCCGGCCGCGCCGTCTCCGCCGATTGGAGTTGGATCGTCCCCCCAATGTCCAGCTCATCCACCCCCGTCTTCCATCACCTCTGGCAAAATCGCCCCAACCGCCCCGACTTCTTATATCAAGCAAAACCTTGGTAAGAAAAATCTTATTTCAGGCATAAATCATCTTCCGGTATTCAAGGCCCAAGGTCTTTTAGGATGAATTTTCACGAAGAAATGAGCCGTGCCCGCACCGATGCCGCACAACGATCCAAGCCCAAAAGACCGGACGGGATGATCAAAATGGAAATTCAAAAACAGAAACGGCTAAAATGCTGTATTTGATGCTGGGTTGGATTTGGTTTTAGATACCCTCAGTTTAGAAAACCTCGAATCTGGCTCGCATGTCATCATCCAAACATTCCCTCATTCGCATCAAGGGTGCGCGTCAGCACAACCTGCGGAATTTGGATGTGGACATTCCTCGGCATCAATTTGTCGTCATCACCGGTCTGAGCGGCTCTGGCAAATCATCTCTGGCTTTTGATACCCTTTTCGCTGAAGGGCAGCGCAAATACATGGAGAGCCTCTCGGCCTATGCGCGCCAATTTTTGGATCAGATGCAAAAGCCGGATGTGGATTACATCGAGGGCCTCTCGCCGGCAATTGCGATCGAGCAACGCACATCCAGTGCGAATCCACGCTCCACGATCGCCACAACGACCGAAATTTACGATTACCTGCGACTTCTTTTTTCGGCTGCGGGAATTCCGCATGATCCCAAGACAGGCGAGCGAGTCAGTCGTCAGACGCCCCAGGAAATAGCCGATGCGATTCTTCGCTGGCCAGAGGGAACCAAATTCCTTGTCCTTGCATCGCTCATCAATGGCCAAACCGGCGAGTTTCGCGATGTCATAGAAAAAGCCCGTCGCGAGGGTTTCGTTCGTCTGCGAGTGGATGGTGAAGTCATCGAACTGAGCAAGCCGGAGGTCATCCGCCTCGATAAAACAAAACCCCACTGGATTGAAGCCGTGGTGGATCGGCTCGTTGTTCGGTCGGATCTCACGCAGCGTCTTACCGATTCCATAGAAACCGCGCTCCGCTGGGGCACAGGAAAAATTTCAACCAGCCGACAGGAACCGGGTGGCAATGCATGGATAGAGGAAAAATTCTCCACGGATTTTTGCAATCCCTCGACGGGATTCACGATGGCCAAGCTGACGCCGAAGCATTTCTCCTTCAATAGCCATCTCGGAGCATGTCCCGCGTGCCATGGAATCGGTGCGGAAACGTTCTTTGATCCCGAACTGGTCGTGGATGCAGATAAGACCATTGCCCAAGGGGCGCTGCGACCTTGGAAACAAGCCAATGCGCGAATGAAGGTCTACTATGCAGCATTGCTCGAAAGCTTAGTCGCCGACACGCCGGCGCCATTGGAAAAACCTTGGCAGGATTTGCCGGAGAAATTTCGTGACCTGATTTTATTTGGTTCGGGCAAGCGGGACATCACGATGGCAATCGGCGCCAAGCGCACCGTCACAAAGCCGTTTGAAGGGGTCATTGCTCAACTCGAGAATCTCTACGAAACCAGCAAAAGCGAGTTCACCAAAAAACGGTTGCGGGCATTTCAAGGAAAGCGAATTTGCCGAGTCTGTCAGGGCGCGCGGTTGCGTCCGGAAATTCTCGGCGTAACACTCGCAACTCGAGATGAACGTGAATTTGGTATTCAGCAGGTCTGCGGATTAACCATCCATGCCGCTGCGGAGGTAATGGATCATCTGAAGTTGTCTGCATCGGATGAGGAAATCGTGAAGGATGTTCTCCGCGAGGTCCGACAGCGCTTGAGGTTTTTGAATGAAGTTGGTTTGGGCTATCTGCAGCTGAACCGCGAAAGCGGCACGCTCTCCGGCGGGGAGGCTCAACGCATCCGCCTCGCGACTCAGATTGGATCAGGTCTCTCCGGCGTGCTCTATGTGCTGGATGAGCCAAGCATCGGATTGCATCAACGAGACAATGACCGCCTGATTCAAACCCTGCGCGACCTGCGCGATCTCGGAAACTCAGTGATCGTGGTCGAACATGATGAAGATACCATCCGTGCGGCAGACTACATTTTAGATCTTGGACCCGGAGCAGGGCCGCGTGGAGGCGCATTGGTGGCTCAAGGAACGCTTGATGATATTCTTCAAAGCGAACAATCACTCACCGCTCAATACCTCAAGGGCACGATTCGCATTCCTGTGCCGCGCTTGCGTGTGGAGCCGAGAAAAACCGGAGCTGAGAAAGGTGAGATCGGCGATGGATGGCTGCGCGTGGTTGGCGCAGCAGAGAACAATTTAAAAAAAGTTACAGCTTCCTTTCCTGTGGGTTGTCTGACGTGTGTAACCGGAGTTTCAGGAAGTGGGAAATCCACGTTGGTAAATGATATTTTACGCATCGCCCTCGAGCGCGACTTGAACAGAGCACGCTCGCGACCGGGTGAGCACAAGGCGATTCAGGGGATGGAGCAATTCGATAAAGTTGTCGTCATCGATCAAAGCCCAGTCGGGCGCACGCCGCGCTCGAATCCCGCGACCTACACCGGCGCACTGGGTCCAATCCGCGATCTGTTCAGCGATCTCCCGGCATCCCGCGTTCGCGGATACGACGCAAGTCGATTTTCCTTCAACAATAAGGGCGGGCGATGCGAGCACTGCCAAGGCGATGGGTTTATTCGGATTGAAATGCACTTTTTGGCGGACGTGTATGTGGAATGTGAAATTTGCCAGGGCCGTCGCTACAACCGCGAAACGTTGGAGGTAACCTATAAGGGCAAAAATATTGCCGATGTGCTTGCTATGACGGTTGATGATGCCGCGCTGTTCTTTCGCAGTGTTCCGACACTCGCACCTAAGCTTGAAACACTTCAGGATGTGGGTTTGGGTTACCTTCGTCTGGGACAATCAGCCACAACGCTCTCGGGTGGCGAGGCTCAGCGCATCAAACTTGCAGCTGAACTCGCTAAAAAAGCGACTGGCCGGACGGTTTACCTTTTGGATGAGCCAACGACGGGACTTCATTTTGCGGACATTCACAAGCTGCTGGAGGTTTTGATCAAACTTAGAAATTCCCGTAACACTCTCATCGTGATTGAACACAATCTGGAAGTGATCAAGTGCGCCGATTGGATCATTGATCTTGGTCCGGAGGGCGGCAGAGGGGGTGGTGAGATCGTGGTGGAAGGAACGCCAGAGCAGATCGCCAAGGCAAAAAATAGTCACACGGGTCGCTATCTGGCAAAGTATCTCAAGTCATGAAACGCTTTCTATTTTTCCTATTTCTCAGCATGTCGTTGCTTGTAGCGCAGGACTTGTTGGCGCCTGCCCGGGAGGCTCTCGAGAATGGGTTCCCCCAGATTGCGGTTCTTAAAATCGAAGAGGCCGTTCCGAACATCGGAAAATCCCAAGCAGGCACTGCGGCAAACGTTCTCTATGCCCGTGCGCTGATTGAATCTGGCCAACCGCAGGTCGCTGATAAATTGCTTAAGCAGGAACTTTCACGCTGCGGGATGGAAGGGCTCTTCTGGCTCGCCCAGATTCAAGCAGCGAATGGCGATTGGAATGGAGCTTTAAAAAATTACGCCACTTGCGCGGGGGACGCTACTTTTTCGCTCCAAAAAGAAGCGATAATCGGACAGGCCCGAATGTTGAAAAATACAGCTCGTGTTGGGGAGGCGCGCATGACTTTCGAAAAAGCGTATGCCTGGCCGTCATCGCCTGCGCGTGTCGAGGCATTGCTTGATCTTGCGGAGCTCGAATTGGCTCAGGGAAAAATCGCAGAAGCCCGAAAAGCTGCGATTGATGCAGATACAAAAAAAGGCGCGGATACCACGCGCCGAATGTTTCTCTCTGCGCGCATGGCATTTCTTGAAAACGATTGGGCATTAACCATCGGTTTATTGAATGACCTCAAACCGCTGAATTCGCGAATGGCTCTAGAAAGCGTTATCCTGCGCTCCAAGGCACTTTCCCGCTCGGGAGGCGATGCAGAAACGGGATTGGAGGAATTTATCGCGAATAATCCGGATGTTGAAGGATTGGAAAGGACGTTTGCCGCGCTGGATGAAATCTACGTTTCAGAGGTCAATCCATCGTCCAGCGAGTTGAAGCGGTGGGCGAACGAAAAAGACAATACACTCAGGTGCAAATTGGCGGTTTACTATCTCGCTCGATTTGAAGCCCGTCTTAAAAATACCCAAGCTGCTGCTGCACTCTTGGAAACATTGTCAACGAGCCCTGCATCCAATCCCCTTGCTACAGAGACGGCTTTGGATCTGGCTGCTCTGCGCACAAGCCTCGGCCAGTCGGATGCAGCGTTGGCCTTGCTTGCTGGTATTGCATCATCGCCTCGGTCCGAATTTCTGAAAGGGCTCGCTCTGGCTCGCAAAGGTGATCATGTCGCAGCGGCCTCGGCTTTTTTTGTGGCATCAGAAAATTCGGGATTGGCTGAAGATGCGCTGTTCAATGCCGCGATTTGCCAACTGCTCGGCGGGACAAAACAAAATACAGCCCTCGTCCAGCTCGAGAAAAAATATTCGAAGAGTCCGAGGCTTGCTGAATTGAAGCTGCAGGAGTCGTTCAAATTGGCTCGCGAAGGGGCGCCTGAAGCGGCCGATTCATTGAAGAAAATTGCCAAATCCGGAGATAAAGCAATTGCAGGGCCGGCGGCATTGGCATTGGCGGAATGGAGATTTCAACAACTCGACTACAAAGCTGCCGAGCAGGATTTAAACCAGCTGCCAGCCGATGTCGAACCGGCCCGTAAAGGAGCTTTGGGTGTATTTCTTGCGGATATCGGCAATGCCCAATCCGACGCCCGCACGGTGGATGAGGCTCGCAAATTTTTGGCAGTCCACACGGGATCAGCTCCCGAAGCGAGTGTTCGCATGAAGTTGGGGGAAATTCTTTTTCGAAAAGGTGACTTCGCAGCGGCTCGCGTGGAACTCGAATCACTCGCCAGAAAGTTTGTAGAGTCAGAATTTCATTTTCCTGCGCTCTTTCTGGCAGCGCAGGCTGCGGCCCGCATTCCCTCTGTTGATGCTTCAGGTGATGCCATGCTGCTGTTTGAGGAGATAGCAGCTAAGAACAATCCCTTCTCACACCGTGCAAGATTGGAGCAATCATCGATCCTCGCGTCACAAAATCGCCTTCAAGAAGCGAGCCTCGTTTTGGATAAAATTCTTTCGTCGAATCCTGATGCGAGAATGAAAGCAACGGCCCTCGTCGAAAAAGGTAAAAACCTCTTCGCACAGGGAAATAGCGACCCTTCTAACTACCAAGCTGCTATCTATGTCTGGAAACAAGTGGCGAGCGAACAAGCGGCTGACCCCTCGTGGCGCAATCAGGCATTTACTCGCATGGGAACTGCCTATGAGAAAATCGGCGATCTCAATGCAGCCGTCATGAACTACTACGAGGTTTTCAAACCAACCATTCATGAGGTTCCCGAGTTTTTTTGGTTTTATAAAGCAGGGTTCTCCGCCGGCCGGATTCTTGAATCCCAAGGAAAATGGAACGAGGCCATTCGTGTGTATGAGATCATGTCCTCCACCGAAGGCCCGCGTTCCATCGAAGCCAAAAACCGCATTCAAAAAATCCGACTCGAGCAGTTTTTGTGGGAAGGCGCTTAACTATTAGCGACCTACCTGGAGTTGCTTGAAGCGCCATTTGAGCAACCGCTCGGCATCTCGAAAAATATCATTCGGAGTGCTGTCGAGCATGACGATAATTGTTTCAATGCCGTTGTATTTGGATGTTGCGACAAGACATTTGCCTCCGAGTTCTGTGAATCCGCTCTTGAGTCCATTGAAGTAGGCTGGGCGTTCTGCCACGAGCTTGTTGGTATTGTGGAGGAGCGTTGTTCGGCCATCCGAGTAGTTGAATGGCACGGACTCCATGGCTGTGATCCGACGAATGAGTGGCTCATGGTAGGCGTAATAAGCAATAATCGCCGAATCCCGAGCTGTGGAATACTGCCCCGGAACATCCAGTCC
Source organism: Verrucomicrobiia bacterium (assembly GCA_040378625.1). Lineage (GTDB taxonomy): Bacteria > Verrucomicrobiota > Verrucomicrobiia > Chthoniobacterales > Terrimicrobiaceae > UBA967. The sequence continues at coordinate 9,149 of JBEIMO010000028.1, forward strand.
GTGCGGATTGAGAAAGAGGGAATGATTGGCTCCGAGTCGTTGGGCACGTTCATTCATCGCGGCGATAAATTTGCCATAGGATCTGCGTCCTGACCCTGCAATCACGCTGGCCGCATCATTCGCGCTTGAGACGAGCATGGCAGCCAAGAGATCGGCTTTGCGGTAGCTGGTTCCCGCGATGAGATCGAGCTTCGTGGGTGGCTGAATTTCATCCCATACCGAGACGGTCATTTTTCTTTCCATGTCGCCTTCAGCGATTGTCTCCATCGCCGTTAGCAGCTTTTGAGTGCTGGCAACTGGCAACCGAAGATCGGGATTTTTTTCATAAAGCGTCCGTCCGCTCTCTGCATCAATAATAATAGCGCTGCGGGCCGTAATCGCTGGAGCATCCGAAAGATTTTTATCTCCCGAGATTCTGCCGGCGACATGTTGCGATGGCCTAAACCCAGGTTCGACTCTCGAGTCGGGAGGCTGAAAGGCACAACCCGCCACCGTCCATGCTAAAAAAATTGCGCAAGCCCCGCGCGCCATTCCCAGATTAAAAACGATTGTCTTCATGGCTCACCAAAAGGCCGCCTTCCAAGACGATCAAGGGCTCCACATCAAAAGTAGGGAAAGTCGGAAGGATACGATTTTGGGGTTATCTCCCCATGGAGAGAGTGATCTAGCCGTCCTAGCGTCGCTCCCATGGAAATACAAAAAAACAACGATGCGGAGCCGCCTGAGGACGGCATGAACGACAACGATCAAAAGAGCAAAAATGCGCTTCAAGGCACCATGCCTTGGCTTTTGATCCTGATTCTTGGTGGACTGGCTTTTCTCTTTTACAACCTTGTCATTGATGTTGGGCGCGCGCAGGCGGGCGGGACGGTGACACTCCTTTTCTTCGATAGAAACGGAACGGCTTTGACTCCGTCTCAGGTCCGGTCTTTGTCGAATAACGGGGGATCCGGATACAACAGCGATTTTTTGGTCAACCCCACGAACCTTCGTGCCATATCGAGCGGCCCGTTGTTCACCTCGGGAAGCAATCTCGCATTCAACATTCCCTCTCAGGCTGTGGCACTGGCATTCAACTGGCCGACGTTGCCGAGTGGATACAACCTCATCATCCTGGATAATGGCGGCATTGGGTTCACGACCGGGGCAACCGTGAATTTCTGCTATCAGGCCGCGAGGGATACCAAGAAAAAGCTCGATGCGGCATTGGCTGCCCGAGCGGACTATGTGCCCTCAGCAAAATTCACAACGGCCTACCAATCCGCATCAGCACACCTTGCCGCCGTTGATGCCTACAGTCCCGAAGCCACCAAAGGCAAGGAAGGTCAACTTGCACTCGATGATCTGGCCGTGGCCTATGATGCCCTGCTGGCGGAATACGGGCCGGTTTATGCTCGGAATAACAAAGCAACGCTTACGCCATGGCTTGGATTCACGATCGACACGGTTTCTGGATATCAAACAAATTGTGACCTCGCAGCGAGTCTGGCAGCGCCTTACGGGTGGATTCGCATTGTCTTTGATGCTGGTCAGGCACCATCGACTTACACCGCACTGGTGAATTACGCAAAATCCAAGGGATTGAAAATTCTCGGTCAGCCGGTGGATTCCACCTACGACAAAGGCTACACCCGCGCTCAATACAAGCAGCGCTTCATCGATTACATAACGGCCTTTCCAACGATTGATGCTTGGGAGGTTGGCAATGAAGTCAACGGATCCTGGCTCAGCACGGAAATTGCAGGAAAAATTGCCGATGCCGCAGCGGAGGTCAAAACCCGCGCACCGGACAAGCTGACAATGCTGACACTATTCTGGCAGATCAACACCGACTCGGTTGCAAATTCGATGTTCACTTGGGTCAACGCGAACCTTCCCGCGGCAACCCGCTCGAATATTGATGTTGTAACTTTTTCTCAATATCAGGAACAGGCACCGATGGGGGTTGTTTTTGATCAGGTCATGAAAACCTTACGCGCGGAATTCCCCACCCAAAAAATCGGCCTTGGTGAGTTGGGATATTGGATTCCGGGGCAACAATTCTGGTGGGCCTATAGTCAGACAGACCCAAATGGAGCGGCCAAACAGGCGGTTGCTTCTCAATACTACAATGCATCATTGGCTTATCCTGGAAGTATCGGCGGAGTCTTTTGGTGGACTTATATCTCCGACTTCAAAAGCAACACGGCGATGCAGCAAATCGTAAGCAAGTTGCGGGACAACCTGCTGGCTGGAGGTTCAACGCCAACGCCGACTGCAAGTCCAACGCCAACACCTTCTCCCACGGCGACACCAACAGCTACTCCTACACCCACGCCGACCGCGACCCCAACACCAAGTCCAACGGCCACTCCGACTCCTACGCCTACTCCGAGCCCAACACCCGGGGGCACTGGAAATGTCTACAACGGCACGTGGGTTGGTGTTGCTAAGATTCCTGCAACGGCAACCTATCACGACTTCTATCAGCAGGTCAGGGTTACAGCCGGATCCAACTACTCGGCCAGCGTTTGGGTTAAAGGCAGCGGATCATTTGAACTGCAAGTCTGGGGAAATGCGAATTGGACAAAGAAACTCGCAGGAGTGCGAGTCAACGCCACATCGACGTGGACCAAGTTCACAACGCCGGTATTCGCATCAGGAAACCGCAACCGTGTGTGGTTGAGCTTTGACGATGCCTATAGTGGCGCTCCGGGAACGGCCTATATCGACGAAGTCTTTGTAGGAACCGCTGGAGGAACGAATCGCGTTACAAATTCTGGCTTCGAAAGCGGAGCAACGGGCTGGTCGATCACCTCACCGACCATATTCCAAATTCAACAGAATCCTTAATCTTAAGGAGATTTACTTTGGTGCTGGACGCCCCCCGCCAGCACCACGCTCTCCTGAAGATTGTGAAGGGGATGTCGGACTACGAGCCTTGATTCCAGCGGGCGGAATTGAGGCAGGCCCAGAGGTGGATGATCCATCCCAGCGTGCCAAAGCTGATGAACCAAAGAACACTGGCACCTAAAAAGAAAATTACCGCCGAAAGAAAGCGCCCTTGAATCAATTGTCCCAATCCCGGAACAAACAAACTGCACAACGCTGCAATCACATTGCCTGCCGAACCTTGTCCATTACTCATGCTCTTCACCATTGACTCAAAATCCATCGAGTTCAAGAAAACCGCTTATCCGAAGCGCCAAACAACATCATAAAAAACTACCAGAAAATTAGTTACAATTTATTTGTCCGATCGGACAAAAATTTTGACGCGAATCGCAAAAGCGGTATTGGCAGGTAAAGGATGGGGGTTACGAGTGAATAACGAACTCGCGGTAGGCGGCTGCGTTGCGTGGGGAGATGCGGGCGCGGAAGTGGACGTCGTTTTCGATGTATTCGGTGTGGCGAATATCGGCCTCGCGGTGAAGGCGGGCGATAAGGTCCGCGCGGGTTTGAGGGATTTGCAGTTCGAGCGTCATGAGGTCGTCCGCGACGAGTTCACTCAGTCTCGAGATAAGATCCGGCATTCCGGCTCCGGTTTTAACTGAAACAAAATGGGCATCAGGAAAGCGGGCGCGTAGTCCGGGAATCACGGACTCATCGGTAAGACGATCGATTTTATTAAAAATCAGAAGTGTCTTGTGGGAATCTGCTCCCAGTTCGGTGAGGACTTTCAGCGTGGTTTCGTAAAATTCCATGACCTCGGGCTGGCTGACATCGAGAACGTGAACAAGAAAGTCTGCCATCACGGCCTCTTCCAATGTTGCGTTAAAAGCCTCTACAAGACCATGAGGGAGCTTGCGGACGAAACCTACGGTATCCGTGAGAAGAAGGGGTTGGTTGTTAGGGAGAGCGATTTTACGTGTTGTGGTATCCAGCGTCGCAAAGAGTTTATCTTCCACGAGAACGTCGGCACCGGTGAGGGCGCGGAGAAGTGAGGATTTACCGGCATTCGTGTAACCGACGATTGCGGCATTTGGCACAGGTGTTCGTTTCCGGTCCTTGCGCTGTGTGGCGCGCTGACGCTTCACCGCATCCAGTTCACGTTTGAGGCGGTCGATCTGTCCGCGGATTTTGCGTTTATCCTGCTCGAGTTGGGATTCACCTTCACCTTTGGAGCCGATGCCGCCGCCTTGCTTGCCAAGGTGCGTCCAAGCGCGGACAAGGCGAGGCAGGGAATACTCCATTCTTGCCAAATCGACTTGCAGGCGGGCTTCGCGGGTGATCGCCCGTTTTGCAAAGATGTCCAAAATGACTTCCTGACGATCGATCACAAGGATACCGGTGAGTTTTTCCCAGTTTCTTTGCTGCGAGGGAGTCAACTCGTTGTCAAAAATGATCACATCAGCGTTAATCTCTTTCGCAAAATTCGAAATCTCCTCCGCTTTACCAGAGCCGATGAGATGGCGGGGATGGGGTTCGCGATGTGGAACGAGTTGCCGTCCGACCACTGGGATGCCGAGTGTATTTACGAGTTCCTCGAGTTCCTCCAGCAGACTTGCCGCTTCGGATCGTTGGTCCGCTTGAATGTAAGCGCCGAGCAGAAGGGCGCGCTCGACCATTTTAGGTTTTTCTTTGATTTCAAACATTCAAGACTTGAGAGGTAGGCACATTGAAAAAATATCATTATTTATTCCAAAAACCAGTTTCTAATCCGGCAAGGACATCGACGTTGGGCATTGGCACAAGGTGCGAGATTTACTGCTTAATAGGCGGAGAGACTCGGGGCTCTGTCTTGAGGCGGATATTGGCGATGGCGTTGTTGATCTCTTTTCTTTGATCGTCGTTGAGTTCGCCTTGGAGAGCGGCTTCATAGTTCTCAAGGGCTTGCTTTGCAAATCCTCTGCGAGCCCATGCTTGGCCTAAAAAAATGTGAACGCCTGTTGCGGGCTGTTTTTGTTTGAGGGTGATTTTTAGCAACCGTTCAAGGGCGGCAATTTCGGCAGTGGCATCATTCGCTGCGCGGGCGATGCGGGCTTTAAGCATGAGAATCTGGGCGTTGGTGTCATGTAATCGGTCTGCTTGATCGGAGGCTTGGGATATCTGGCCAGTTTCGAGCAGCGATAGAGCAAGAAGGTAGCGTGCTGAAACGGAGCCAGAATCATTTTTTAATGTCTTGGTGGCATCTTCCCTCGTTTGATTCCATCGCGTTTGGGTGGCAGCGAGGGTGGCGGATTTTGTCAGAACCAGTGGATCATCCGGCGCAAGTTTGATCGCATCATCCATCATCTTGCGGGCTTCCAGCTGACGATCGAGGGATTCCAAGACAAGGCCGCTCTGAGCCAGAAAAATAGCCTGTTCACGGGGCGATTTAAAATCAGTCTGTGAAGAAAGAATCCTATCGGTAGCGCGCACAAAGAGGACTCCGTGATTATCTGATTGGGCAAGCCGCCAATCACTGGGAAGGCTTTCTATCAACGACTGCGCCA
>JBEIMO010000029.1:0-14339 GCA_040378625.1 Verrucomicrobiia bacterium
CAGTTTAGAGGGGAAAACTGTCCTATTCGAAATTATTTTTGGGATTGGTTTGAGAATTCGAGGAGGTTCGATCAATGTGCGCGGGAATGAAAAAATCCGGATGTTTGATGGGGGTTCTGTTCGTTGCGGTATGCGCGAGCATGTTGGTCAATTTGATCCTGCTTGCTGTTTTAGGCTCTCGGGGAGGCGTTGCGCTGACTGGCGGGAGGGTCATTTCGCCGAAGGAATTCGAGGAGGAAGTCATTCTTCATGGCCGCGGATCCCATGACAAAATTGCCGTCATTCCGGTGAATGGAGTTATCGGATTCAGTCAGGAGGGAAGCCTGGGCGACTCGATGGTGGAGGATTTTAAAGCCGCTTTGCAGCAGGCGGCTGATGATCCGCATGTAAAAGCAGTGGTTGTTGAAATGGATTCTCCTGGCGGTGAGGTGACGGCGTCCGATGTGCTTTACAACGAGCTGAAAAAATTTCGCATCTGCAAGCCGGTGGTTGTTTATTTTAATTCGATTGGCGCGTCTGGAGCGTATTACGCAGCCTGCGGGGCCAGTTGGATCATGTGCAATGACACAACATTCACTGGAAGCATTGGTGTCATTATTTCAACGCTCAACTATCGCGAGCTTTTCGGAAAAGTCGGGCTCGAGTCACTGACGTTCAAGAGCGGGAAATTTAAAGACATGCTCAATGGGTCCCGTGAAATGACCAAGGAGGAGAAGGACTATGTGCAAGGTCTCGTGATGCAGAGTTATTCCCGCTTTGTTGGAATTGTTGCGGAATCCCGCAAAGTTGATGAACAGGCGCTCCGTAGTGGCGTGGCTGATGGCCGCATTCTGAGTGGCACGGATGCTTTGCAGGCAAAATTGGTGGATCAACTCGGCTACATTGAGGATGCCTTTCAAAAGGCCCGCGAGTTGGGCTGGGCTCCTGGGGCGGAGGTTGTTCGCTACGTGCGCTCTCATTCTTGGCAGCGGATGTTGCGTTTCTTTGTGGAATCCCGTGCTCCGAAAGTGGAAATCGATTTTCCAGGAAAAAAATATTCGCTTCAACCGGGGCGCATTTACCTTCTGCCCGACTTCTTTGCTCCCTGAGATTTTTAAGGTGCTATGAAGAAGTCACGCATTGATACTTCCGGAAGTCAGGGCGCTTTTGCCTCGCCTTTTGCCTCATTGCAAATTGAGGGATTACCGGAGGGGCCTGAGGTTGCAATCCCTGTCAACGTGCCGCCCAAGCGCAAAAATGGTCGCGTTGTGTTGCGAAGAGAAAAGGCGGAACGAGGCGGCAAAACAGTGGTCGTTGTATCAGGGTTTGCAGACCATTTTTCTGCTGACGAAATTGAGGAGATCGCGCGGGAAGCCCGGCAGTCCTGCGGTTGCGGAGGAACCGTGAGGGAACGCGAAATCGAACTTCAAGGGGACAACGCTCCCAAGGTTCGTGCATTTTTTGAAAAGAAGGGATTTGCCGTTGCCGGCGTGTGATGACTATTGAATCAGGCATTCAGCAGAATTAGCCACAGAGGTCACAGAGGCCTCAGAGAAGAAAATATTGATCTCTGAGATGTGTCCGAATTCCTGTAAATCCTGCTAATCTTGTCATCCTGTCCTTAATCCGCATTCGGGTTTAAAACGAGGCAGGCAATTTGCGGCCGCTGAGTTTTTCGTAGGCCTCGATGTATTTTTGCGAGGTTTTAGCAACGACTTCTTCAGGAAGAATTGGAGCAGGCGGGGTTTTATCCCAGTCCAGCGTTTCGAGGTAGTCGCGGACGAATTGCTTATCGAAGCTTGGGGGATTGGTCCCCGCTTTCCATGAGTCGGCGGGCCAGAACCTGGAGGAATCTGGAGTCAGGCATTCGTCAATGAGAATCACTTGATCATCCGCAATCCCGAATTCAAATTTCGTATCGGCGATGAGAATGCCGGATTGCGCCGCCTGTGCGCAGCCGTGTTCATACAGTTCGATGGTTTGATCTCGCACCTGAATGGCGAGTTCGTCACCCAGAACCGCGCGGCATTGTTTCCAGGTGATATTCTCATCGTGACCGCTCTCGGCCTTGGTGGATGGAGTGAAGAGGGTTTGCGGAAGTTTTGCGGATTGTTGGAGTCCGGTAGGAACCTCGTGTCCACCCACAGTGCCGGCGCTTTGGTATTCCTTCCAGCCCGAACCGGCTATGTAACCGCGGGCCACGCATTCGACTGGGAGAGGCTTGGCTTTGCGCACCAGCATCGATCGTCCGGCCAACTGCTCTTCAAACGGCTTCAGCACGGATGGGAAGGCTTCGAATCTTGCGGTGAGGAAGTGGTTGGGAACAAAATCCAGCACGTCATACCAGAAAACCGTCATCTGAGTCAGAACCTCACCTTTGCGCGGAATGGCCGTGGGAAGGATGCAGTCAAAGGCGGAGATGCGGTCGGTCGCAACAATGAGAAGGCAGTCGCCAAGATCAAAAACGTCGCGCACCTTGCCGCTGCGAAGTTTGGGAATTCCGGGAAGGTTGCATTCAAGAAGTGTCATAGAAATTTAAATGATGAAAAACGAGTGATTATTTTGACGGGCAGTGCGATGGCATCGAGTAGCTAAAAGGCTTATAAATTCGCGCTATGTTGGCATCAACGTCGAAATCCTTCCCGCTTTTTCTTTTGGGGTTTTTACCTGCTCGGGGTGGTTAGTTTTTCCAGAATGGCCAAAGTTTCTCGGGCATTTCGTTCGATGGGAAAATTGCTCGCCAACTCCAGGCAGGAATTCCGCGCATTTGCGCAGCGACCCGGCGTGCGCCAGCGTTCAAGCGCCTCTGCAACGGCATGGGCATCACCCGGAGGAATGGCTTCGCCGTGGATGCCGGGAGTTATGATTTCTGCATATCCGTTGGCGGTTGAGGTGATAACTGGCAAGCCAGCTCCAAGGGCTTCAAGGCAGGCATTGGAAAATGGATCATACCATGTTGGTAGAACTAAAATATCAGCGGCGGAAAAGAGGCCTGCGATATCCGAAACCGGACCAAGGAATCGGGCTTTGTTGCTGCGAAAAAGATCGGCAGGCCCGCGGCCGGCCACAATTAACGTTGTGTCTTCCATCATTTCCACGGCACGAATTGCTGTAGAGAGCCCTTTGCGATCCCATCCGGTTCCCAGAAAAAGCGGGCAGAATGTATTGCCTGCGATCTGCCATTTTTTGCGGGATTCCGCGCGGTCTGGAAGTTGGCCGAACGGGGTGATGCCATTGTAAACGACATGAACCCTGTCGGCAGGGAAGGGGAAGCGGGAAAGAATCTCGTCACGCACCATGTGGGAATTCGCAATGACGGCTTTTGTGCGGGAAGGATCAAAGACAGACCGCTCCAATCGCAGGATTTGCGAGTGTTTACGGTTCATCCAGCGGGTAAGCCTCTTCCAGAGTGGTTCAAATCCATTTCTTCGATCCATCCAAGCAACATGGACTCCGTCACCTGCGCGAAAGACGTCGCATCCGGGAACCCGTTCGAGACTGAAATGCAGGTCGCATCCGGTTTGTGTTTGGGAAAAAGCAGAAGCAAATTCTTGAAGGGATTTTCCCGGAAGGCGAAGGATTTTTCCGTGTGGCCAGCGATCCTCCGGCCATTCGCTGGTGGTGATCAGTGATGTTTCAACGCCAAGGCCGTTCAAGCCAGCAGCCAGTCTCAAGAGGTAGGCTTCCGCACCGCCGGTGGACGAGTGGCCGCGCCGGATGAATCCGATTTTCATTATTTGGCAACAGCAGGAGTTTCGGATTCCGCCTTGGGGGGACGTCCCAAAAGTCCTGCCATGGCGTCGCGCAGCGATTTTCCATCGTGGAGCACGGAATAGATCTCATGGGTAATCGGCGCGTCGATTCCGAAGCGTTGGGCGCATTGCCAAGCACTCAGGGTTGTAGGAACTCCTTCTGCAACGCTTCGCATCGAGGCGATAATTTCCGAATGGCTTTCGCCACGGCCAAGACGTTCGCCAAAGAGCCGGTTGCGGCTGTGTTTGCTAAAGCATGTCACCATCAGGTCGCCCACGCCGCTCAGTCCAAAGAATGTTTCCTTGCGTCCACCCAATGCCAGTCCAAGGCGGGTCATTTCAGCCAGCGATCGTGTGACCAGAGCGGCCTTCGCATTTTCGCCCATTTGGAATCCGTCCGAGACTCCTGCAGCGATGGCGAAGACATTTTTAAGAGCTCCGCCGAGTTGGATGCCGGTGACGTCGTCACTCGTGTAGGCGCGAAAACCTTTCACGGAAAATGTGCGTTGAAGGGGATCGAGAAGATCGGTGTGGGTTGAACCAATCACGCTCGCTGCCGGGATGCGGTGGGCGACTTCAATCGATAAATTGGGCCCGGAAAGAACGCCGAGTCGGCAATCTGGCAGAATTTCCTCAATAATCTGACTCATCAATTTTCCGCTGCCGTGTTCGATTCCCTTCGTGCAGGAAACAACTACCGTTCCAGGTTTCGGGTGAACATCCGCCAACATTTGAGCCACGCTGCGGATAGCTTTCGATGGGGTGACAAGAATGATTAACGGCGAATCAACCGTCTCAGCGAGATCAGCCGTGGCGTGGACATTTGTCGGAATCTTAACTCCAGGAAGGTAGGAGGAATTTGTGTGCTGAGTGTTGATCTCCTCAACAACATTTTGGTTGTGGGCCCAGAGTGTTATTGGAACGCCATGATCCGAGAGCATGACCGCCAGAGCGCTTCCCCAACTTCCCCCGCCGATGATGCTGATTTTATCAAACATTCGAGGAGGCTTTCTTTTCGAAACGTTTTTCCGTGCCGGCGCGGAGGCGTTGGATATTCGATTTGTGTCTCCAGAGAGCGAGGATGCACATCGCTCCGGCAATGCTGGTGCGGATGGCATCGCATTGGCCAAGGATCATCAGTGCGCCAGAGGCCGTGGGCAGGGCGATTGCTGCTCCGATGGATGCCACGGAGACATAGCGTGTGCCGTAAAAAAGTGCGAGCCAGACCGCGAGGCCAAATGAGAAAACAGCCGGAGGAAATAATGCCAGCATGATGCCTGCGGATGAGGCGATGCCCTTGCCGCCTTTAAATCCCAGCCAGACCGGATAGCTGTGTCCAATGACCGAAAAGATGGCAGCGATGACTCCTGTATTGATAATCTCCGGCTCGGCCGCATGGAATATCTGCTTCGCGAGATAAAAGCTGGCCATCACGGACAGCCATCCCTTGAAGGCATCCAAAGCAAAAACCGTGTAGCCCCATTTTTTTCCGAGAACACGCAGGGCGTTGGTTGCGCCGGTGCTTCCGCTGCCTTCCTTGCGAAGATCTACGCCTTTAATTTTGCCGGCAAGGTAGCCCCAAGGAATCGATCCCAGGAAATAAGCCAAAATGGCTGCATAAAAATAAAAAGTCACCCCGCAGAAATCTCGTTTGGACGCTGCCTTCTCAAGAAAAATCATCCACTAATCGCATTTAAATCTTCAGAGTTTTCGATCAGATTCATCGCGCCACACGAAAATAAAAAGCTGACAGGAGGTGACCTCTCTGGCGAAAATGAATGCCGATGAAACAATCCTTCCCGCAGACTGTAGCCGACCGAATTAAAAAAACTGGAATCATTGCCGTATTGATCATTGATCGTGTGGAGGACGGGGTCCCTCTCGCCAAAGCTCTTATTCAGGGAGGGGTGGATGTGATGGAGTTGACTCTTCGCACCGATGCGGCATTGGGCGCATTAAAGGAAATTCGGGCCCATGTGCCGGAGATGCTTGCCGGTGTCGGAACTGTTCTCACACCTGCCCAAGTTGCGGCGGTGAAGGCTGCCGGAGCCGAATTTGCGGTATCACCTGGTATCAATCCGCGTGTGGTCAACGCAGCGGTCGAATCCGGTATTCCTTTTGGACCTGGCGTCGCCACCCCGACCGATATCGAGAATGCGCTCGAGTGCGGATGCACGTTGCTCAAATTTTTCCCTGCGGAACCTTCCGGCGGTCTAGCCTTTTTAAAAGCCATGGCTGCCCCCTATCTGCATCTGGGAGTCCAGTTCATTCCGCTTGGCGGGGTGAATGAAAAAAATATGGCGACCTACTTGGCAGACCCTCTCATCGCCGCGATTGGGGGATCTTGGCTCGCACCCCGTGAACTGATCCGCGAGGGTCGCTGGGCCGAAATCACTCAACTCGCTAAATCCGCTGTTGAAATCATCAAATCCACACGCAAATCATGAAAACAATCGTTACCTTCGGTGAAGTGATGGGCCGCTTGGCTCCATCAGGTGTTCTTCGTCTTCGTCAAACCCTCCCTGGTCCGCTGGATCTTACATTTGGTGGCGCGGAAGCGAATGTGGCGGCGTCGCTCGCTCAATTCGGTGCGGATGCCCGCTTTGTCACAGCACTCCCTAACCATGCCGTGGCGGACGCCTGTGTTGGCACATTTGCGGGACTGGGTGTTGATACCTCCTGCATTCTGCGCACTAAAGCCGGGCGCTTGGGATTGTATTTCTACGAAAATGGTGCGAATCAACGTCCCTCCAACGTCATTTATGACCGCGCGAATTCCGCTGTCAGCCTGACTCCAGCGACCCAATACGATTGGAAAAAGATTTTCTCCGGAGCCGGATGGTTGCATCTCACCGGGATCACGCCAGCCCTTTCCAAAACCGCAGCGGACAGCGTTCTTCACGCCGCACGCACGGCGCATGAGGCGGGTCTCACTGTTTCCTGTGATCTCAATTTCCGTAAAAAACTTTGGGACTGGGAGCCCGGCACCGATTCGAAAGTTCTCGCCGGGCGAACCATGCGGGCGATTTTGCCATTTGTGGATGTCCTGATCGCCAACGAGGAGGATGCGGCCGATGTTCTCGATATCCATGCCGAAAATTCCGACGTGGAATCCGGAAAGCTCGATGTTTCCAAATACCCGGATGTTGCCCGCCGGATTGTTGCGCAATTTCCGAATATCAAATTTGTCGCCATTACTCTCCGCGAAAGCCTCTCGGCGTCGCATAACAACTGGGGTGCGATGCTTTTCGATGCCGCTTCGGGCAATTCCCATTTCGCTCCCGAGCGCGATGGGGCCTACCAACCCTACGAGATCAAAAACATTGTCGATCGCGTGGGTGGGGGAGACTCGTTCGGTGCCGGTTTGATTTTTGCAATGAACACACCGGAGCTCAGTGATCCAAAGAAAGCCATTTCGTATGCCGTGGCCGCATCTTGCCTCTGCCACTCGATCGGCGGGGATATCAACTACACCTCGCGATCTGAAGTGGAGTCTCTGATGAAGGGCTCGGGCTCCGGTCGTGTGGTTCGCTGATTTTCCTTAACTCGAAAAAAGCCCCATGGCTGTGGGGTCGAAGTTCGGGACGATATCGGTGCTGGAATCCTGCGTGTTGCCGTTCGCCAAATGGTGGGCGGCCGCGTAAGCGATCATCAGGGCATTGTCCGTGTGTAGGCCGCCGGGAACCGTTTGAAGTTCGATCCCGTCGCGTCTTGCGCGCTCGCTGGCGAGGGCTCGAAGACCAGCATTGGCGCTGACTCCGCCGCTGAGGGATACGATGCTGCGTCCACATTCCTTTGCCGCGCGGAAAAGTTTTTCCACGAGCACTTCGACAACGGCGGCTTGGAAGGAAGCGCAGACATCCGGGAGCTCGAGGGATTTGTTTTTTTCCAAAAAGATTCGGATCGCTGTCTTGAGCCCGCTGAAGCTGAAATCGAAATCGCCCGAATCGATCATGCCTCGCGGAAAATCAAATTTTTTGGGGTCGCCAGCACGTGCAAGTCGGTCAATCTCTGCGCCGCCGGGATAGCCGATGCCCAGAAGCTTCGCGACTTTATCAAATGCCTCGCCTGCGGCATCGTCTAAGGTTCTGCCGAGAAGTCGGTATCTCCCGAACCCTTCGACATCAAAAAGGAGCGTGTGACCACCACTCACCACCAATGCCGTGTGCGGTGGAATTTTTTCCTGACCGAAAAATGGCGAGAGCAGATGGCCTTCGATGTGGTTGATCGCCAAAAACGGCTTCCCTGAACCGATCGCCAGGCCTTTGGCTGCGGAGGCGCCAACAAGAAGAGCCGACGCCAATCCCGGACCGGTTGTTGCCGCTATTGCATCGAGTGCGTTGATTTCCAGCCCAGATGTCTCCATGGCACGGTCGATGATGAGCGGCGCGGAGATCAGGTGATTGCGGGAAGCCACCTCGGGCACAACGCCGCCATATTCGGAATGAATCGAGGCCTGACTGAAAATCTCGTGCGAAAGAACTTCGTCAAAACCGCGCAGCACGGCTGCAGCGGTCTCGTCACAGGATGTCTCGATGGCCAGCAGCGTCATTTCTTTTTGCTCACGGGTTTGATGGCTTGCGAAGTATGAACGAGTCCCCCTTGAAGCGCATCGACCGCGCGCTCCAATTGCGAATCCCAAGCGAGCGTTGCGGGTTTGGTTGGATTTTCGCGTTTGCGGCGGGAGCGCAGCAGCGCAGTTTCCTGCTCATACGTCAACGTTGCCCGAATGTGCGGGCTCACGCCGTGTTCATGGATGAGCTTTCGCCCAGGGGTAAAATATTTGGCTGTTGTAAGGCGGGCAGCTGATCCATCGGGAAGGGCCACGACGCTTTGCACCGAGCCTTTACCGAATGTCGTTTCGCCGACAATCAGAGCGCGGTCGAGATCCTTCAAAGCACCGGCGACAATTTCCGATCCGCTCGCACTTGCATAGTTGGTGAGGACGGCGACGGGATAGTCCCGCTCCACGAGGCTTTTTGCGGATGTTCTATATTCACGGCTGGGTGAGCGTCCCTCGGTGGAAACGACAAGCGTATTGGGCGGGAGGAACTGTCCGCACACATCCACGGCGCTGCCCAGAAGGCCTCCGGGATTATACCGCAGATCCAAGACGAGGGCGTCCATCCCTTGTTTTTCAAGTTTGTCGAGTGCTGTAGAAAGTTCGTTGGCGGTGGGCTCGTTGAATTGTGTGATTCTCACATAGCCGATCCGAGCACGTCCCGCCGGGCGAGCAGGCAGGATTTGAGCATCCTTAACGCTCGGGACCTTGATGATCGCCCGAGTGATATCATAATCTTTCATCTCGCTCGTGGCTGGGCGGTTGATGGTCAGGGTTACCTTTTCGCCCACTTTACCTCGAAGTTTTTCGATGGCGTCATTGATCGGCATTTTTTCCGTTGATTGGCCGTTGATTTTTAAAATCTGATCGCCCGGGAGGATGCCTGCATCAAAGCCGGGCGTGTCTTCCATGGGGTGGATGACCGTCAGGATGCCGGACTTTTGAGTAACCGTGACGCCCAGTCCGCCAAACTCGCTTTTCGTGTCCTCCTGCATGTTGCGAAAATCTTTTGGCTCCATGAACTGGCTGTGCGGGTCCAGGCTATCCAGCATCCCTCGGAGCGCGCTGTAGGTAAGATCCTTGTAGCTCACTTTCGATTCATCGACGTAATCCTGACGGATCAGCTGAACCGTTCGGGCCAGAAGTTGCATTTGCTCATACGGCGAATCCGCCTCCGTGGCATTTTGTGCCCGGGCTGCAATGCAGAAAAAAAGCATCCCCGAATAAACCAGTCGTCGCATGCCGTTCAGAATACCATCAGGGCGCCATTTTCCAAATGTCTAAAGCAACGAATCAAAAAGAAGAGCGAAAGGATGGAGGGTCTAATGCACACCACTGTTCTTAAAAAGATTGAAGGGGAAGATAGGGGAAAAAACTGCTCGGGGGGGGACTCGAACCCCCATGCCTTGCGGCATGCGCCCCTCAAACGCACGTGTCTGCCATTTCACCACCCGAGCTGGTTGTGAGCGTAAGATTCTAGAATCTCGTTGCTGTAATGCAAGCGGGATTTTCTTGTTTTTCAAAAACTCGGATTGCCGCAAGTGCACGAAATCACCCGCGTTTCTTGCGCGAGGGCTTGGGGTAGGACGTCTTTTTTCGGGAAGGAATGCTGGTGGCTGTTCCGTTTTTGAGTTCAGTGATTTGGTCGCGCAGCAAAGCGGCGCGTTCGTATTCGAGGCGTGAGGCGGCATCCGCCATGTCGCTTTCCAGTTCCCGGATTAGCTCGGCGGCATTGAATCCTGAGGCATCTTCATTCAATAGGTTTTTTTCATTCTCGCCGCCTTTGACGATGACATGAAGGCTTTCTTGAACTGCCCGCTGGACGCTGCGCGGGGTGATTCCGTGTTCGCGGTTGTAGGCTTCTTGGCGAGTGCGCCTGTAGTTTGAGATATCCAGCAAGGCTCGGATGCTGCCGGTGATGGTGTCCGCAAATAGCACCACTTCTCCGTTCAGATGGCGCGCGGCCCGGCCGGCGGTTTGAATCAAGCTTGTCTGGCTGCGGAGGTAGCCTTCCTTGTCGGCATCAAGGATGCAGACGAGGGAGACTTCCGGTAAATCCAATCCCTCGCGGAGCAGGTTAATCCCGACGAGAATATCACAGTCACCCGCGCGCAGCGTTCGGAGGATTTCCACGCGTTCGATGGTGTCGATGTCGCTGTGGAGGTAGCGCACTTTAAGTCCAACTTCACGCAAGTAGTCGGCCAGATCCTCTGCGGTTTTTTTAGTGAGTGTGGTGATTAAAACTCGCTCGCCGCATTCGATCCGGCGTCGGCAAAGTTCGATGGTTTCATCGATCTGCGCTTTGAGCGGACGCAGGGTGATTTTTGGATCCAGCAATCCCGTGGGACGAATGATTTGCTCTACCATGAGGTGCGAGCCGGCCGTTGTCACATCGAGTCCAGATTGGCCTTCCGAGTATTTTTTAAAATCCAGCGTCCGTCCGCCCTCTCCAAAACCTTTTTCTGGATTTGGAATCCAAGTCGTATTTCCAACCGCGCTGTTTCTGGTTTCGAATTGGCCTGGCGTGGCGCTCACATAAACGATCTGACGTCCCGCCTCCATGAATTCGTTGAAGTTCAGCGGACGGTTATCGAGCGCGCTAGGGAGTCGAAATCCATAATTCACGAGCACGGATTTGCGGGAGCGGTCGCCCGCATACATGCCGCCGATTTGAGGCACGGTCGCGTGGGATTCATCAATCACCAACAAGCTGTCCTCGGGTAGAAAGTCCATCAGTGTGTAGGGACGCGAGCCCGGCGGGCGGCCTGTCAGATGGCGGGAGTAATTTTCAATGCCGGTGCAGAAGCCCATTTCCTGCATCATCTCGAGATCGAAATCGGTGCGCATTTTGATCCGCTGCGCCTCGATGAATTTTCCTTCACGCTCAAACTCGCTCACGCGCACATCGAGTTCCTTGCGAATTTCCAGCATCGCGGTTCGCAGTTTGTCATGCGGTGTTACGAATTGCTTGGCGGGAAAAAGGGTGAACGTTGTGAGCGTGGAACTGACATGGCCGGTGAGGGGATCGAACAAGCTGATGCGCTCAATTTCATCGCCAAAAAATTCGATACGCACCGCCTCATCATCATTCTGTGCGGGATGAACCTCGACCACATCTCCCCGAACCCGGAATTTGCCACGTGTGAAAGCGATGTCATTCCGCTCGTAGAGCATCTCGACGATTTTTGAGAGGAATGCCTCACGCGACATTTGCTGACCCGCTCGAATGGTCACGAGCATTTGAAGAAAGTCATCTGGAGAGGCGAGGCCGTAAATGCAGGATACGCTCGCGACGATGATCGTGTCTCTGCGTGTCACCAACGAGCTCACCGCCGAGAGGCGCAGGCGTTCGATCTCTTCATTGATCGACGAATCTTTTTCAATGTAGGTGTCCGAGCGCGGAATATAGGCCTCTGGCTGATAGTAGTCGAAATAGCTGACAAAATATTCGACGGCATTGCGGGGGAAAAATTGTTTGAACTCGCTATACAACTGCGCCGCGAGCGTCTTGTTGTGCGACATGATCAATGTCGGACGTCCCATCTCGCGGATGACATTCGCGATAGTGAACGTCTTGCCGGAGCCGGTGACGCCGAGCAGCGTCTGATGACGGTTGCCCGCTTGGAGGGAACGAGTGAGGTTATCAATCGCCCGTCCTTGGTCGCCGCGAGGCTCATATTTGGAATCCAACTCAAACGCCATAAACCTCTACTATCCCGCGCATCCGGCAGGAGTGCAATCACCAGCTCATTTGTGGCTATAGCCATGACAGAGTCTTTGTGCTTATTTAACCCATATATGGATTCTGTTTCGCCTGACGATTCGTCTAAAAAAAGCGCAGAGCCTCTGCGAGGTTTACGTTGGGATTTGATTAAGGCTGGACTGATCCTTCTCGCCTGCTTCTGGATTTACTCGCCCGTTTATCATGGGGAATGGCTCTGGGATGACGACTACTTGCTCACAAACAATCCCGCAATGAAGTCGCTCGATGGCCTGTGGAATATTTGGTTTTCTCCGACGACCGCAGATTACCTTCCACTGACGCTCACGGCGCTTTGGGTGCAATGGCGTTTGTTCGGCATGGATTCCACGGGTTACCACATCGTGTCGATTTTGCTTCACGCGGTTGGTTCGTGTTTGGTCTGGCGTCTTTTGCGTTGCATGAATCTTCGCTGGGCTTGGCTGGCAGGCTTGGTTTTTGCCATCCATCCTCTCTGTGTGGTGTCGGTCTCGTGGATTTCTGAAATCAAAAACACCTTGTCGTTGCCGTTTTTTCTTTTGGCGGCGATTTTTTATGTCCGATTTGATGACACCTCGCGTCGCAAATTTTACTGGGCGGCGCTGACTGCCTTTCTGGCGGCGATGTTATCGAAAAGCTCCGTCGTGATGTTTCCTGTTCTGATCCTCCTTTATTCGTGGTGGAAGCGAGGAAGGCTCACGAAGGCTGATTTTCTGCGCTCGGCGCCGTTTTTTGCCATTTCGTTGGCCTTGGGATTGGTTACGCTGAATTTCCAGTTGGTGCGCGCTATCGGGAGTGAACCGATTCCCATTGGCGGCTTCGATTCCCGATTGGCGATTGCGGGAATGGCGATTGTTTTTTACCTCTCAAAAATTGTCTGTCCGATCCATCTCCTCCCCATCTACCCGCAATGGCAGGCAAATCCTCCGGATCCTTTTCAGTTTGCACCATGGTTTTTTATTTTGGGAGTGGCCCTCGTTTTTTTGAAATACCGTAAATCGTGGGGACGCCACGCGTTGATGGGCTTGGGGTTCTTTTTTGTCACCGTTTTGCCGGTGCTTGGTTTTGTTCCCATGTCCTACATGCGCGTCGGCTGGGTTTCCGATCATTTCCTCTACATTCCAATGATCGGGATTCTGGCGTATGGAATCTCATGTTTTGCGTGGATGTATGAGCGCGTGGCATATGGTGCAAAAGTTGCTTTTCTTACGGCTAGCCCGCTGGTTATTGGGTTTCTTGTTTTTGAGAGTCATGCCTATGCAGGCATTTGGAAAAACGAGGATAAAATGTGGTTATATACGCTCCAAAGGCATTGGAACTGCTGGCAGGCTCACAATCGCTACGGCGCACGGGAATTTAATCGCGGGCACATTGAGGTCGCGTTGAAACATTTTCTCGAGGCGACACGTTTAAGGCCCGACCTTGCCGAAACACAAAATAACCTCGGATCTGCATTGCTGGCTCATAAAGATACGCAGGGTGCAGTAGCCTGTTTCAGCAAGGCGTTAAAGATGTCGCCCGATATTATTGCTATTCAAACCAATTTGGCCCGTGCGCTTTTGTTGGATGGTCAACTTCAGGCGGCGGTTGATCTCTACGGGGATTTGGCAAAACGTTTTCCGGACAACGCGGTATTCCAATGCAACTGGGGTGTTTCCCTTTATCGTGCGGAGCGATTGGAGGAGTCGATCAAATGCTTCCGCCGGGCATTGGAAATCGATCCGAAGCTCGAAGACGCGCGAACCAATTTGAATCAAGTTCTGCAGGAAAAAGAGGCACGAACAAATCAAGTTCTGCAGGAAAATAATTCTTCGGCGGGGGAATCAGATGTTCAATAAGTTGCTACTTTAACAATGCTTGGTTGATCAAAGGATGCCACGCATCCGATGAAGTCTTGCCAGTGAAGTCGGTGCAAAAAGATTTCGCTTCCGTTCCATTGCCCGAGCGATTCATCAACATAAACCGCGCGATCCAATCCGTGAGCAATCCCATCGCCTAACAATTTCAGCATCGCTTCTTTGGCGGTCCAAAGCCTCATAAATAACTCTGCGCTGCCATTTACATCTGCTTCGAGCAAAGCGGACTCGGATTTAGAAAAGAAACGTTTCGCAATTCCTAAATGACTTCTCGGACGATTGATTTTTTCAATATCCAATCCGATTTCTGCTCTTGAAAAAGCAATCGCCAATCCCTCGCAGGAATGGCTGATATTAAAAAATAAATCCGATAAATTTTGAAAGAATGGTTTTCCGTTAGGGGATAAATTAATTTCCAAATCCTTGGGATTTTTTCCGCTGTATTGAGCGGC
>JBEIMO010000030.1:0-14144 GCA_040378625.1 Verrucomicrobiia bacterium
TGATAACGCTCGTTAGTCAAAAAGCGGCCATTTAAAACCCCTTGTAGCTTTTGAGGAGGACAAGCCTATTTGCTCTCGGCAGGTTCGATGTGGACGGTGACATCGCTGAGGTGGAAGCCGCCAATCATGAGCGCGTCTTTGACTTGATGGGAGATCAAGTGGCCGGCTGTAACGGTTTCATGTCCATCCACTCTCACGTGCAGGTCGGCAATCAGTGTGAGGCCGCTTTTACGAACGCGGCATTTTTCGACACTATCGACACCTGGAACGGCGCGTGCGGCTTCCATGATTTTATGGATGACCTCGCTGGGAGCCTGTTCATCCATCAATTCGCCAAGAGAACCCTTCAGCATCCGCGCTCCGTTCATGGCGATAATCACGCATGAGAATAACGCAGCCCAGTCATCCGCGCTCACCAGCTTTTGACCTCCAATGAGAGCGAGGAGAATCCCAATGGCGGCGGCAAGGGAAGTTAGCGCATCCGAGCGGTGATGCCACGCATCGGCTTCCAATGCACGGCTGGCAACTTCCTGACTCCGGGCATGAGAGATGCGAAAGAGGATTTCCTTCACCAGAACGACAAAAATGAGAACCCCCAAAGTGAAGGGCATTGGGATGGGGCGATCGGGGGAACCGTAAAAGATCTCCTTCAAGCTATTCGCCGCGACGACGCACCCAGCCACCAGAAGAACCAGCGCTCCGGCCACGCCTGCGAGGGATTCGATTTTCCCATGACCATAAGGATGGGATTCATCGGGCGGACGCTCCGCATATTTCAAGGCCAGCCAGATCATCGTCGAACTGAAAACGTCCAACGTGCTCTCCAATCCATCGGCAATGAGGGCGTCGGCGTGACCCAACCACCCTGCAGTCACCTTGATCAAGGCAATGACGGCATTCAGCAAAATACCCGCAACGAGAATCTGGCGACCCCTTGCAGCACGCTCTGCCAAGCTGGACATCAAACTTGCTCCCCTGTCTGTTTCACGACGCAATGCACATCAAAAGACATGGCACGTTGCATCCATCCCTCCAAGAAAAACCGACCCGATTATTGCATCCGCAACTGGATCTCATAGACAGAGACCTTGGAGGAAATCTCGATCTGCGGAGAAGGCTGCGCAGAGGGTTTCATTAATTTCAGTTCCTCTTCAAATTTTTCTACGGAGTCACTGGGAATCTGAATTAATAAGCGGACACTATTATTATCAACAGCATCCGATTGAAGGGAGACCCCACTGAAGCGGGTGACGAGATTTTGCAAAGTGGCCTGCAATTTCTCTGAGGCCGCCTGACTCGAGATGAGAAACGCAAAAGGACGAGGGCCAATGTCAATTGTTGAAACGGGCAGACGTGCCTCCGCAACAGCTTCGAGGGATTGGCGGAGCCCAGGAACCTCTGGAGCTGCGAGGGATTGTGTCTGCCCTGCGGATTGGTTTTTTCGAATTTCCAGAAATCCCATAATCAGACACGTCACAGGCAGCGCCAGAGCCAGCACGATCAATGCGAGGATTTGAATAACCTGCGCGTTGATGCGGAACTTCGGTTGCTCTGATTGAGAAAATTCTTCGGTTACTTTCTGGTTCATTTCACAAAATGGCTGCCTCACAGAATCACACCTTCGAGGATTGGAGTCGAATAAAAGGTCCTGTTGAGGGAGCCCAAGGATTCACATGAAAGGCTGATTCCTCAATGCGGGAGCGCCAATCCGAGCACATCGCACAGACGACATCCACATCAAGCCCGAGGTGAAAAGGTCGAAAGGACGATATGTTGGAAATACCCAAGTCGAAAAGCCGAACAGCAGGGAAAAGACGGCGACCATCAGTGGGGTGCAATGGGCGGGCATGTTGTTTTTTAAGATGAACAAAGGCGCCGGCAATCTGGATCAGACCTTTGTAGTAGCGGAAATTCGCATCCCGACACCCGAGCCAAAGATGTTCCAACACATCATGAGCCTCGTAGTAGTCCCCCGCATTGAAGCATTCAAAATATCCCGCATAGCAGGGGTGAAATTCCCCTTCGCGAGACGCATCGAGGGACTCCACAAACGCCGCGATGCGCTCGTGTTTGCTCATGGATTCAAGCGCAAACCGACCACTGTCGCCTTGTCGAATTTTCCTGTTTGAGCGAGGCCGCTATCACGCTGCCAATCTTTGAGTGCCGCAGCCAGAGCAGGCCCCGGCAAGCCATTGTGGGATCCTCCAAAATATCCAAGGCCCGCGAGCGTTTTTTGAGCGGATCGGACGGCAGCAACTTGCTTGTCGGAACCTGAGCGTTCGAGAGGTCCTCCCTGAAAAAAACCACCTATTGCCGTGTAAACAGGCACTGGTGCTGGAGCAGTGAGGCCAAGTCGGTCGATGGTTTGTTGATTGAGTTCCCCGGTGACTTTGAGTTTTTCGGCAACTTGAAATCTCCGAATCGCCGCGCTGGTCACACTGCTCGGCACTCCATCCGCCTTCGCGTTGAAATACCCCATCTTTGCCAGTTTAACCTGGGCGGAGCGGATCAAATCATCCGCATGGGCTGAAGCAATCGACAGTCCCAGCACTAAGCAAAGAGCCAGCCTCCTCATGCAGCCACAATCTCGCCGCGTTGTTTACGCCCCAGAGCATCGTAGGTGGCGTATTTATACATCTCGGAAAGTGTCGGGTAATTGTAGCAAGTGTTGATGAAGAGATTGGCATCCTGCTCGAGCAGGAGAGCCGTGAGGCCGGTATGAATAAGATCCGTGGCCTGCTCGCCGATGCAATGCACTCCGAGAAGTTTGAGCGTTTCGGCATGGAAGAGGAGCTTTAAGAACCCTTCGTGGTCTCCAATGATGAACCCACGACTATTCTGCGCGTAGAGCGCCCGGCCAACGACAAAGGGTATCTTCTTTTCCTTTAGCGATTCTTCGCTCTCCCCCGCTGAGGAACATTCGGGGATGGTATAAATGCCAAGCGGAAGGATGCGGGCGAGGCCGGTTTTATATTTAAAATCGAAGGCATGGCACATCGCGATACGAGCCTGCTCCATCGAAGTCGAAGCCAGAGCCGGAAAGCCAATCACGTCGCCAGCTGCATAGATATTGGGAATTTCCGTCTGATAATATTCATTCACTTTCAGCAAGCCACGCTTGTCGGGAGTGATTCCCACGGATTCCAAGCCCATGCCGTTTGTGTTTCCCTGACGTCCCGAGGCAATGAGTGCGGCATCAAAGACCGCCGGCCCGTTAACTTTAAAAACAACCTCGAGTTTTTCAGCAGGATTTATTGAAGCCACCTGCTCGCTCAAATGCAGAATAATTCCCATCCGACGCATCGCATTTTGCAACGCCTCGGATACTTCGACATCAAGAAAACCCAACAAGCGGTCACGCCCATCGGCGAGAGTGACCTTTACCCCGAGAGACGCAAAAATACAGGCATACTCGGACCCGATCACGCCGCCCCCAACGATGAGCATGGATTCCGGGAGTTCGCCGAGATTCAAAATCGTATCGGACTCAAAAACACGCGCGTCCCCCCAGGGATACTCCGGCGGGTGGTGAGGTCGCGTTCCTGTTGCTATGAAGATTTTGTCAGCCTGGAGGGTTTGCTCGGAGCCATCAGCGGCTTTAACAGTCACTGAGTTGCTATCTTTGAGTGAGGCCGTGCCTTTATAAACATCAACGTGATGCCGATTGAGATTGGATTCGATACGAAAACGCTCTTCCGCTCGAACCTGATGAAAATGCCTTAAAAAATTGGCCGCATCGATTTTCTGGGAAAAATTAATATCGATTCCGTAGAGGTCGCGTTTTTGAAATCCCGAGAGATACAGAGCGGATTCGCGCAGGGTCTTGGAGGGGAGGGTTCCCGTGTTGGCCGCCGCACCGCCGTAGAAATTCTCTTTTTCGATGAGCGCGACTTTTTTACCGAAATAAGCCGCCTGTGCCGCCCCCTTTTCCCCAGCGGGTCCCGAACCTATCACAACGAGATCATAGTTCATGGAGTTATGATTTCGCGCTGACGGATCGGACTGACAAGACAATTCCTGCAAATTGATCAGGAATTCTTCAATCAGGATTGCGAAGAACGGAACGAATGGTTATCTCTCATCCCTCAATTTTTAAAAAACATGCGCAAAAAGATTATCGCTGCTAACTGGAAGATGAACATGACCGTCGCTGAAACGGCGAGCTATTTGGAGAGTTTCCGCAATCATGTGGATACGGTGAATGGCGTGGAGATCGTGATTGCGCCTCCCTTCACGGCTATTGCCAAACTGTCAGAAATCCTTGGCGGGTCACAAAAAATCAGCCTCGGCGCGCAGAACATGTATTTTGAAATGTCCGGCGCGTTCACCGGCGAGATCAGCCCCGCAATGCTGCGCGAACTCTTTGTGCGTTTCGTTATTCTCGGCCACAGCGAGCGTCGCTTGGTTTTCGGCGAGACCGATGCCCTCATTAAAAAAAAGGTCACCACAGCACTGGCCTGTGGATTGAAGCCTATTGTGTGCGTGGGCGAAACATTGGAAGAGCGCGACAATGGCCGCGAAAAAGATGTTCTCGAGACCCAACTACGCGGAAGCCTGGCTGGAGTGACACCAGAGCAAATGCTCACCACAGTTATTGCCTATGAGCCAGTCTGGGCGATTGGAACCGGCCGCAATGCAACTCCCGAGCAAGCCCAGGAGGCCCATGCGCATGTGCGCCACGTTTTGGCATCGCTCACCGATGCAGCCACTGCGGCCAAAGTCCGCATCCAATACGGTGGCAGCGTGAAGCCCAACAATGCAGCTACTCTTCTCAGCCAACCCGACATCGACGGCGCGCTCGTCGGCGGTGCCAGCTTGGAACCAATCGGCTTCGCGGAAATCGTCAAAGCAGCCGTCAGCAAATAAAAATATCCCATGGTTATCTCTCCCAAAATCCGAGGATTCATCTGCACCACCGCTCATCCGGTCGGATGCGCCAAACATATCGCTGATCAGATCGCTGTGGTGAAAAGCCGTGGCGCAATCGCCAACGGACCCAAGAAGGTTCTCGTGATCGGCTCATCGACCGGTTACGGCCTCGCCTCCCGCATTGCTGCAGCGTTCGGCTCGAATGCCGCCACAATCGGTGTGTTTTTTGAACGTCCCGCCGAAAGCGACCGCACAGGAACTGCCGGATGGTATAACTCGGCAGCCTTCGAAAAAGAAGCCGCAGCAGCAGGTCTCTATGCCCGCTCATTCAATGGCGATGCCTTCTCCGACGCCATGAAGACCGAAGTTATTGAGGCGATCAAAAACGACTTGGGTCAGGTTGACTGCGTTATTTACAGCCTCGCCTCCCCTCGCCGCTCGCATCCCAAAACCGGCGAGGTTTTCAAATCCGTGCTGAAACCCATCGGCGAAGTTTATACCAACAAAAACCTCAACACCGGAACGGGAGAGGTCAACCAAGTCACCATCGAGCCAGCGAATGATGATGATATCCGCCAAACCGAAGCCGTCATGGGCGGTGAAGATTGGGAAATGTGGATTGATGCGCTTCTCGAAGCGAACGTTCTTGCGAAAGGCGTCAAGACCGTTGCCTATTCCTACATCGGACCGGTTCTCACTTGGGCGATTTACAAAAACGGCACGATCGGCCGGGCAAAGATCGACCTGGAACGCGCCCAGAAGGCGATTGATGGAAAGCTTGCTGCCCTTGATGGCAAAGCATGGGTTTCCGTAAACAAGGCTCTTGTCACTCAAGCGAGTTCGGCCATTCCAGTTGTTCCGCTCTACATTTCGCTTCTCTACAAATTGATGAAAGCCGATGGCACGCACGAGGAGTGCATCGAGCAAATGGACCGCCTTTTCCGCGAGCGCCTCTACAACGGCAATCCACAACCCGATGAGGAAGGTCGCATTCGTGTGGACGACTGGGAAATGGCCAAGCCAATCCAGGACGAAATCGCCAAACGTTGGACGGAAGTTTCCTCCGAAAACCTGACAACTCTTGGAGACTTTTCAGGATATCAGGCCAGCTTCCTGCGGCTTTTTGGATTTGGTCTGGATGGCGTCGACTACGCCGCCGACGTCGATCCCGCAGTCAGCGTTCCTTCAATCAAAGCGTAATTTCGATCCGGGGGTTGCCCCTTATCGAGCGACTGTGGGCACGCTCTCGGACCAGAAGATTTCCTCGATATTTGCGGCAGGACCGCTGAGTTCCTTGCGGTTGATGGATCCGTATTGATCCTCGACCGCAGACCAAGGGACGACTTCGAGTTGAATTGTGTCACCCGCTTTAAGCTGATTTGCCGATGTGAGGGCGTTGTTTTTCATTCCATGAAGGAACACCAAGACCTCAGAGACGGGAAAATCCTTTATGCCGTTCAGATGGATGCAAATAATGAGGTCCCTGTAAGGCACGCTCCCTGGCTTAGGCGCGCGTGAGATCTCCTGAATGACGCCGCTCACTGAGGCAATCTGAGGATTTGCTTTTTTGGCGACCGATTCCGCTTGAGGCAATGGGAGGATTTTCCAATCCCCCGAAGAAAGATCGCGCATCGCGAATTCATAAATGACAACGCGCTTCCCATGCAAACGCTCAGGGGATCGAACACGGCTTTGACGAACTGTTGATGCGCCTCCGGCGTTCACCGCAATGCGATCGAGAGGTTTTTGCAACGCGAAGCTGAGATGTTCTGCCAAGCCAGCGGATGTCCCCCACCCCAGATCTTGGGAGGAATAAATATTTGTAAAACTATCTCCCAGCAGAAGGACCTCCGCCGAGGGATCGGGATGCCAAGAATTTCCAAAGCGATCGACAATCGGGTGAATCGTTGCCGTCTCTATGGGAAAGAGAGATTTAGGATTGCTCAATCGCAGCATGGCGATCAAATCCCCATGATTTTGAACATCGCGTGGCGCAGATTTTTTATAGAGCGGAGCAGTGCTCAAAGAACGACCAACTTTATCAGAAACCAGATTCGCTACTCGTTCCATCGCTGAAGGCGTCCAATGCGAATCGGTTTTTAAAAACTGGGGCAATTCATTCGTGGTTTTTTCCGCAGCTAGAAATTCCGTGGGATCTACATATTCGATTCCATGACGATTGACCTCATCAAGGAATTTCGCGAACGATGCATTTTGAAGAGGATAACGTCCGACGGAGGCAGTGAGCGCCTCAGCCTCCAACATTGGCTTGAGCGGCACCGGAAGTAGGATCAAGCGAATTCCTCGCGCCGCAAGATCCTGATGAAATCGAATAAGTGCCGGTAATGGGTTGGGCTCAACGAGAGCATTGGCACGATGACGAAGTTCGTTGGGAGACAGGAAGGGCGCCCCGCTCACGTAATCCACATCGGGTCGGTAGAACAACCAACCATCACGTCCCGGATAAACTTTTTCATTACCCAACCCGAGAAATTTCAAAGTCACATACTGAACGAATGGGAGCGCATACCGCATGAGGAATGACTCGTCTTCGAGGGATTTTTCGAACACCTTGAAATCATTCATAAGCGATGAATTGGCCGCCCCGACTTTTTGAAAAAGATCGCCATTGGCTTTGAATGCGCGAATCGCATTTGGAAACGTTTTCCACACTTCCAAAACACGGAGTGATTTTCCCTCCATTCCCTCGATTAGGCATTGGATCAATGGAACGCAACAGATGCTGACAACAAATATCGCAACAAGGAATCGCCGAACGGCAGGCGAAATCGATGTGCGGCCGATCTCCCGTTCGGCGGCTTCTTCGCGACTAAAATCCATTTTTGGCGCAGGCATTAAAAAATAAAATAGATAAATGGATTGTAGGACTGGGTCGTCATAACAACGATCGAAAGCCAGAATAAGCAGAGAAGAAGGACCGCTTTACCTGCCGACAACGAGCGCGTCCAATCCCATGTTTGCTGGCCTTTCCAAACAACAATCGCCGCCACCACAAAACTGCCCAAATAGTAAGGTTGGAATATCACGCCGGGCAGCAACACAGCGCCTGCAGGTGTGTGACCGAGGCCCAATAGGCTCTGGCAATAAGTGAATGCAGACGGCAGGTCCTTCGCACGGAAGAAGACCCATGCCACAACAACCACGAGAAATGTGAACGCCACTTGAAGAATGTGGGGCAGGCGCTGGAATGGTCCATTTTTCCCATGAAAGCGCTCTCCCGCCAACACCGCACCATGGATTCCACCCCAAATGACAAAATTCCACGAAGCTCCGTGCCAGAGACCACCAATCAGCATGACCAGAATGAGATTGATGTATGTTCGAACAGCACCGCGTTTATTTCCGCCAAGAGGGATGTAAAGATAGTCCCTCAACCAACTGGAGAGCGAGATGTGCCAGCGGCGCCAGAAATCCGTCAGGGATCTGGCGCGATAAGGGGAGTCAAAATTTTTGGCGAAGACAAATCCCAACATCAGTCCCAAGCCGATCGCCATGTCGGAATAGGCGCTAAAATCAAAATAAATCTGAAAGGCATAAGCGACTGCACCATACCAGGCATCCCCAAACGCCGGAGAGCCACTCTGAAAAGCAAGATCCGCAATTTTTCCACAGGGATTCGCCAGAAGGATTTTTTTCGAAAATCCCAACATCATAAAGGCCACCCCACGGGCAAATTTCTCAGTGGTGAGCGTGCGATTCTCGATTTGGTTCGCAAGGAAGGAAAACTTCAAAATTGGCCCCGCAACGAGATGAGGGAACATCGAAACAAAACACGAAAAATCCACCAAGTTCGCCATGGCTTTCGCGTCCCCGCGATACACATCGATGGTGTAACTCATCGCCTGGAACGTGTAGAAACTGATGCCCAGAGGAAGAACGACCTCAAAAAATGTATTCCACTGCCAACTCTCCAAACCAAGGGATTGAGCGAGCGCGTTGTAGCTATCAACGCCAAAGTTGAAATATTTAAAAAATCCAAGGACAGCGAGATTGAGGATAATCGAAGTCGTAATCGCCGCGCGCTGGGTTTTGGAACGGACTCCACCGTGATCGAGTATTGGAACCGGGTTTCCCAGACCCGCCAAACTCGCCAGTCATTATGTGCAATAACCAGACTTGCCAACCAGTCGAGGAACGTGGTGAAAAACATCAGCGGCATGAACGCCGGCTCCGCCCAACCATAAAATGCGTATCCACTCAGGATAAGAGTCACATTTCTCCAGCGCTGCGGGGCCCGATACAGGGCAAAATAGAGCCCCAGAGCCAACGGCAGGAAATAAAACAGGAAAATATGGGAGCTAAAAACCATCGATGCTTGGAGAGTTCGGCGGTTCGGTATTTTTAACAAGCCGAGGATTCTCAACCGCCACTTTTTAAACATTTTTTCCGGCAAGACAATGCTGTTGAAGTGTGCTTTATTTACCCCCTCCGCCAATGTTCGAGCTTCGTTTTCTATGATTTTTCAGGCAGTGCTTCGCTCCATACCCGTTTTGATCGCCTTGTTAATTGGCGCAGGGAGCATCTGGTCACAAGCAGGCGAAACCCCCGCGATTTTTGCCCGTTCGAAGTTCACTCAGGCCGTCAAGGACGGCGTCCTCAAATCTGAAAAATCGTCCAGCATGACCATTCCCGGCACGGACAACTGGTTGTTCCTGGATAAAGAACTCAAACACCTCGACGCCCCCAAATTCTGGTCTACGAATGTCACCGACCCCAACTCGCAGAGTGATCCACTCCCGGTTATTTTGGATTTTAAAGATCAACTCGACAAAGCCGGCGTTGATCTCCTGGTTGTTCCCGTTCCCACAAAAGCATCGATCTACGCGGATAAATTAAGCCCAAGCATGCCGCAATTTTCTCTCCAAACTCCTGTGGATTTGGCTCTGAACGATCGCGAGTTTTGCAAATTGCTCGTCAGTCGCGGCGTGAAAGTTCTGGATTTGACCGAGACCTTTCTTACGGCTCGCTACGCTGGTTCGCCGGATCTTTATTGCAAACAAGATACCCATTGGGCTCCATCCGGCATCCAAATCGCTGCAAAAAAAATCCTCGAGCAAGTCAAAGAACTTCCTTGGGTGAAATCTCAACCAAAAGTGGCGATGAAATCCGCGGAGACGGCCTTGGAATTTCGTGGCGACCTTGCCAGCGCCCTTCCCAACCCACCGAGAAAGCCAGAGAAAGTCACCGCACGATACATCAGTCTTGCAGATTCACCGGGTAATCAACCGCTGCCCAACGCCAAGGAAAGCCCGATTATTCTTTTGGGTGACAGTCACAATCTGGTCTTCCACTCGGGCGGAGACATGCATGCTACGGGCGCGGGATTGCCAGACCAACTCGCCTTTGAACTGGGATTTCCTTTGGATGTTGTCGCGGTGAAGGGCTCCGGCGCTACACCGGCGCGAAGAAATCTTGCCCGCCGAAAAGATAATCTCGTCGGCCGCAAACTCGTCATCTGGTGTTTCTCTGCCCGCGAATTTACCGAAGGCCAAGGATGGGCCAAAGTGCAGGTGATTAGAGATTCTGAGAATCCCCAGCACTGAGTCTCGGGAGTCTTTTGATGACTCCGATAGCCCACTGACCACCAGCTTCAGTATTGAGATGAACGCCATCTGAGCCCGTTATGCCTCGCACATAGCGATTGGTGAACGTCCGGGAGTTGATCGTTTTGAATCTCAGTTCCCGGGCACTCTCCAAAATACAACGGTCCACCGTGTCTTTTACCCGTGCCGAGTATTTCGAAGCATCCGGCGGAAGAACCCAAATAATTTGAACACTTGGCGCTGACTTTGCGCGAATCTCGGTAATAAACTGACGAATGATTGGCTTGTAGGAATCGCCGGTGTAGTCGCCCTTGCTAACAATCTCGTCCATCCAGTTTGTTCCCATCTGCACAATAACCATCTGAGGCCGGAATCGAGGAAGAAGGGTGACAAGTTTCGGGGTGCGAACTGGGCGCGGCTTTCTGCCATTTTCATAATCCACCTTGAAAGACTCACGGGCCGTCACCTGACGAAATCCACACGGCGTGTAGAAGTCCTTTGTGTCCTTCAACCAATTTTCCGGCGATGAGCCACAGGATGCAAAAATGCAGTATTGGGAAGGATCGAGTTTTTGACGGAAATACCTGCTCATCACTTCACCAAATGGCCCCACGCTCAGGGAATCGCCGATGAGCATCACATTCACAGACCCAGCCACACGGGCGGGCGCGAAAGATGCCTGCCTTGTTGGAACCACGCCTTCCACTGGCGTTGTGTAGACCAAGGGTTCAAAAGAAACGGCATGAGCTGCAATGACCGTAAAGCCAGCCAAGACAAGTGCAACGAAACGCTTCATCACAATTGCTTGCCGAGTTTCAAATGGTCTTCTTCGCATATAAACCTTTCGAGATCGACGTAGCGGTTATCATCCTTCGCCTTGAGTGTCGCCCACGGCGTGTCTTCGATCGGGATCAGGCGGAGATTGCGGGTTTGATTGATGTAATAGCCGTGGAGCGGTTGGCGTTTGCCATCGATGTGGGCGGCATGAAGAACTACGAGGTGAGTTCCTTTGAATTCCCCCTTCACTACCCGCCGGACGCGATAAACAAAGGCTACGAGCGATTCGTTGTAGGGAGCGATTTCCTCTTTGGTGAACGGCTCGATGATGCATTCCAACGATCCTTTGACGTAGAGCACCTCTGGAAATTTTGCCTCGGCTTTTGGCGTCACAACTGCCGGTGCTACAGCGACCGGTTTGGGAGGAAGCGAATTATCGAGCGGCGATTTTTGCAGGTCATCCTTGATGATTTTGAACACGCTATCCGCCCAGATTTGAGTATCAGGCCCGAAGAAATGCTGTTTGTCGGGCTGAAGATTGCGATAGGGATATTTGAGCAACGGCCTGCTGTCGATGACACGCATCCAACCCGCTTCCACGCTTTGGAGGCGTTCAACAAGGATATCGTGAGCCTGTCTGGCAATCCGCTCGGTTTCAGGCGGAGCAACCCAATAGATGCGCTTTGGCGGCGTTGAAGCTGCTGAGACCTTCGCCAAAAATGGCGTGATATAGGGCATCAACGTGGGGCCCATTTTGGAATAGTTGTTTCCCTTCAGCAAATCGAAGAGGTTGTTCCCAAGTTGAATGAGGAGAACCTCCGGACGTCTCAATTCGAGTAGTTCCTCAATTTTGGGAACCTCGTATCTGCCGGGACGATGACCGGCTCCCATGCCGTAGGTATCTTGAAAAGAAAGTGGCGGGCCGCTTTTTTGGGTTTCAATTCTCCAGAATCCGCAACGTGTTTTGGCCTGCTCGTAGTTTTTCAGCGTGGTCCAGGACAAAGGCTGGGTTCCGCAGGCCATGTAAGTGAAAACGTCCTGAACACCCTCCGCCCGGAAGTAGGAATCAACCTTTTGCCCGAACCCGCAAAGCGCCATCGAGTCTCCAATGATCAAAACGGAGGATGGCCATATGTTTGTAGCCCCCAGAACGCGGGGCAGATTGAGGCTAACTAGAGCTGCACCGGCCCCTAAAATAAACTTTCGTCGCGACAAAGGGACTGATTCGATAATTTCCGAGGTGTTCACAAAATCCTATTACTTGCGAAACGGACGTTTTTTTTCCAGATTTTATTCATCTTTCATTTAGAATAGCTCAACACTAATGCTGAACCCACCCCGCATCATCTCAAAATCAACCCACTGGATCTCTCTCCATCGGGTTCTGCGGAGTGCTAGCCTGGTTCTCTGCGTATTTTTGCTTCTTCCGAAGGCATCCGCTCAATCCTCGTCGGGATCATTGAAAACCCGAAACCCAGTCGTTCTCACGATGCAAACGCCGATCGGGGAAGCCCACATTGAAATTCCAGCCGGAACTTCGTTTGAGCAAGCATCGATAGCCAATGGCTGGGTTCAACTCGAGCGCGGTCCGTTCACGGGGTGGGTGCGCGTTGAGGAAACCAGCCTCGTCGAGCGTCCGGTTTTCGTGCCAGAGCCAACCTCTCCGCCTGAGGCATTGATGACTCCTGAGGCAACTCCGCAGGATATCCCAAAATTGAAGTCCCCCTACCCGATCCAAACGATCATTATTTTATCCCTCGGCGCCGCGCTGATTATTCTCAGCCAAATCCGCTACATTCAAAAATGGTTCTTCAAACGGCTGCGCCAACTTTCCCCAAGCCGAAGGAAATACTTTTAAAGCTCCAGAGCCGCCTTTTTGGCGGATTCCAACATCGTCCGGTCATAATTTTTTTGAAGGTCATTGTTGGAAATGAGTGTGCGGGCTTCGCCGGTGATCTGATTGAAACGCATGAAAGTTGTGGTGTTTTTTCCCGTCCAAACAACCGCCCTTGATTCTTTGTCGATCTGACCAAGAGCGCCGTAAACAATCTCAAGTGCTTTTCGAAGATTCTCCGTTTGGCGGATATCCAGCGTCGCAATCGAAACCGCGTAAAACTTGCCTTCGAGGAAATAATAAATCACTTCCTGAATCGCCACGTTGCCCAGAAACTTCTTTTCCTCAGCGCGGATGTAGAGTTTCAGAGGGTCAGTCTTTGTCGACTCCTCCGTGACAAGATCCAAGTCGATCGTCTTCTGAACCTCATCGATAGACGTTCCAAAAACGATCCCCCGAAACGAGTTGCTTTGATCCATCATCGCCACGAACTGAGGTTGGTTCTTCTTTTTGAGAAGATCCTGAGCTGGGCAGACATTATGAGAAAACAGAAACAACCCAACTCCACAAAACAAGAGAGGGACGGATGGAGTTTTTAAAAATCCGGAACGCATGTCCGTCAGCGTTAAAAAGTGATGAGGCAGAATCAAGACAATACTGGAGAGCATGGCTTCCGCAGTGCGGTGATTTCGTCAGCAAAATATTGGCATCATTCCCCGGGGATGAAGCGTATGTTTTTACATGGCAAATATTCTGATCACTGGAGCAGGTAGTGGAATTGGCAAGGAACTCGCCGTGCGATTGCATGCGCGGGGAGACAATCTGTTTCTAACTGGCCGCTCTTCGGAAAAACTCGAATCCCCAAATTCCTCATCGCTTGCCGCTGATCTCACCGCTCCGGGGGCCGCTGAGAAGGTTGTGAATGCGGCGAACGAAGCGTTGGGATCGATCGATATTGTCATTCATTGCGCTGGCATCGGACTGATCAAGCCCGCCGCTGAAACGACCGATGCGGAATTCACTCAAGTCATGAATATCAATACCCGCGCCACATTTCTCCTCGCGCGTGAAGCCTGCAAGGCGATGTCTGCGGCCAAGAA
>JBEIMO010000031.1:0-13619 GCA_040378625.1 Verrucomicrobiia bacterium
GGAATGAAGCTGACGCTTCCATAATCCGGACCAGCGATTTCCCGCCGCCATGCAAAGAAACGCCATTTACCTCTTGCTGCTGATGGTTACAGGGCTCACTGCTCTGGGACTTGTCATGCTTTTCAGCACGAGCGCGTTTGCACAGGAGAGTCATGGCGACATCTATTATTTTGTAAAGCGGCAGGCATTCGGTCTCGCACTTGGGCTCACAGCAGGCATTTTCATGGCATTTGCGGACTACCATTGGTGGCGAAAATACTGGTGGGTATTTTTCATCGCTGCGGTAATTGGTCTTATTCTCTGCTTCGTGCCTCACGTCGGAATGCGCATCAATGGCTCACGCCGCTGGATTAAACTCGGAACGGTCTTTCAGCCGAGCGAGCTTGCAAAAATTGCCTCCATATTTTTTCTGGCATGGTGGTATTCCCGAGAGGACATCACCTTCAAAGGCTTTAGAAACGGCCTACTCTATCCAATGAGCATTCTCGGCATTCTGATGGCTCTGATCCTTGCAGAAGTTGATATGGGAAATACGGCACTCATTGGAGCAACGGCTCTGGCAGTGATGGTCGCGGCAGGCGCAGCATTGCGCTGGCTGGTAACAATGGTCGTGTGCGGGCTCTCAGGCATCGCCATTCTTGGCCTCAACATTTCAGAACGTCAGGGACGTCTCCTTGCGTTCATGGAGCCTGAAAAATACCGCCTCGGCGAGGGACTTCAACAATGGCAGGCCCTCATTGCCTTTGGATCCGGTGGGGTCGATGGGTTGGGACTTGGAGAAGGTCGACAAAAAATGCTCTACCTGCCCTACGCGCACACCGACTTTATTTTTCCCATGATCGGTGAAGAACTCGGCTTGAAATTCACACTCTTTACGGTTGCGGCTTATCTGGTCATCTGCATTTGCGGATCACTCGTTGCCATCAATGCCCGCGATCGTTTTGGAACGTTGCTTGGCTTCGGAGCCGTCATCATGATCACGATTCAAGCTGCTGTGAATATTGGGGTCACGACCTCACTGCTCCCCAACAAGGGAATGCCGTTGCCGTTTATCAGCTTTGGCGGAACGAATCTTTTAGTTTGCCTCACACTCATCGGCCTTTTGGTGAATATCCACCGTCAGGGAAAACCCCTGAGTCCCAAATCGACACTGACGCTTCTACGTCCACAGATGGAGCCTCGCACATGACCACTCCTTCTCCATTTCGGGTTGTGATTGCCTGCGGAGGCACGGGGGGACACCTTTTCCCAGGCCTTGCTGTGGCAGAAACTCTCCACGCGCGCGGCCACGAGGTTTTGTTGTTTGTTTCTGAAAAAGAAATCGACACCACCGCACTCAAAGCACACCCCGAATTTCGTGCTGAGAAACTTCCCTCCGTCGGCATGCCGAGCATGGTTGTTTCTCCGGCATTTGTTCGATTCCTCCGTCGATTCTGGGATAGCTACCGTCAATGCGGAGAAATTTACCGAAAGTTCCGGCCCTCCGTGGTTCTCGGCATGGGAGGATTCACATCCACCGCTCCAATTCTGGCTGCCCGCATGAAGCACCTTCCGTGCTTTGTGCATGAATCAAATGCGATCCCGGGCCGTGCCAATCGTCTCGCCGCCAGATTTGCTAGTTCGGTTCTGATTGGCTTTGAGGACTGCCGCCCGCACTTTGGGGGAGCGAGTTGCATTTTTACCGGAACACCGGTTCGCAAAAATCTGGGCAAACCGCTTGAACGCGCTACGGCGATGAAGGCGTTCGGTCTCGACCCAGAAAAACCAACGCTGCTTGTGACCGGTGGAAGCCAGGGGGCGAGTGGGATCAACCAACTTCTCTTCAAAAGCGCACCAATTCTCGCAGGCGGTAATATCCAGATTATTCATCTCACTGGAAAAAATGACGACCGACTTGCGGCAGCGAATTACCAACGGGATGGCATTCCTCATTATGTGGCCCCATTTCATCACAGCATGGAAGAAGCCTACTCGGCATCAGATCTTGTGATTTCGCGATCGGGCGCATCCAGCCTCAGCGAGCTTTCCTGCTTCGGTCTGCCATCGATTCTCATTCCTTATCCGTTTGCCACCGATGACCACCAGAAAGCGAATGCCGAAATTTACGCCAGATCGGGTGCGGCCGAGATGGTCATGGAAAAAGAGGCCGTGCCTGAGGTTTTCTCTGCGCTGATTTCCAATCTTCTCAATGATCCGCAACGCCGCGAGCGCATGGCTCTCGCCGCACGCCAGATCGCGCCGGCATCAGCCGCCGAAATTGTTGCCGACGTCATGGAAAAGGCCGTCAGAAAGGGAACAAAATGAAGGCCTCGGAACTGCGCGAAATCCTTACCGGCCCGACACCCAAACGCATCCATCTTATTGGGGTCGCTGGTTCTGGAATGAGCGGAATTGCGGCCCTTCTTCTGGGCTTGGGACATAAGGTCAGCGGCTCGGACAAGGTGGAAACAATTGAGATCGGGCGTTTGGTTAAAAAGGGATTAGTATTCACGACACCTCATACTGCGGAATGCGTCCACGGCGCCGATGTGGTTTTATTTTCCTCAGCCATCAAAGCCGGCAACCCCGCTTTTGATGAAGCCACAAAGTTAGAATTGCCCATGGCAAGGCGCGCCGACGCGCTGGCTGCCATCATGTCTTCAAAACAAGGCATCGTTGTCTGCGGCATGCATGGAAAAACAACCACCTCTGCGATGGCTGCCCACGTGCTTCGAGGAGGCGGACTCAAGCCATCGCACTATGTTGGCGCGGAAATTCCGATTCTGGGCACCAATGCCCGCTGGGACTCGGAGGGTGAATATATTGTTGCCGAGGGAGACGAGAGCGATGGCACTCTCATCAATTACCATCCCCGTCATGCGATCGTATTGAACATCGAACCAGAGCATCTGGATTTTTATAAAGATCTCGCTGCCATCGATGCGGTTTATTCCAAACTCATCAATCAAACCTCGGGAAACATTTTTTATTGTGGGGATGATGTCGGAGCCAAACGCGTCTGCGCAGCCCATCCAAAAGCCATTTCCTACGGTCACTCCCCCTCCGCGCGATATCGAATTGCCAATTTAACAACAGGAAATTTCCGCTCCCATTTTGATGTGCTGTGCGATGGAAAATCTTTGGGCAGCGTGGCACTCAATATTCCTGGAGCACACAACGCCCTGAACGCGCTGGCGGTTATTGCGCTGGCTACGGAGATCGGAATCCCGTTTGAAAAGATCACAGCATCGCTGGACACATTTCGAGGCGCTCGACGGAGGTTTGAAGTCGTTCACGAAACGGAGTTCTGCACAATTGTGGACGACTACGGTCACCATCCGACAGAAATTGCTGCAACACTTTCGACGGCCAGAACAGGCGGTCATCGCCGGGTGGTTGCAATGTTCCAACCGCATCGTCACACGCGCACTCAGGCTCTCAAAGAGGACTTCGGCAAGGCCTTTGATCTCGCTGATCACGTTTTTATTTCTGACATTTACCCTGCTGGCGAAAAACCAATTCCCGGCATTTCAGGGCAAACGATCGTGGACGCAATGCTTGCACACGGGCATGCCTCCGCGCGTCATGTGCCAGACTTGCGTGAGATCCATAAATACGCAGCGGCTATTCTTGAAGAAGGTGACCTTGTCTTAAGCCTTGGTGCAGGAAACATTCATGAATCAGGTGCACGCCTTGCAAATGATTTGAAACAACGTGCTGAACTCCTCGACATCATGGGCGAGGGCCGCATCCGTCTTTACGAACCGCTTTCCAAGCACACAACCATGCGCATCGGGGGACCCGCGCAATTCTGGGTCGAACCCGAAACCGAAGAAGGATTCGCCGATCTGGTGAGACACTGCTTCGACAACAGCATTCCATTTATGGTGATGGGCCGGGGATCGAACCTACTTGTGCGTGATGGAGGAATTCCGGGCGTTGTTGCGCACCTATCTCGGGGCGAATTCCAGAAAAGCGATGTAAGCGGCACGGAGATCACCGCTGGCGTTGGCGTGAAATTTAAACAACTCAGCGCACTTGCGAGAAATGCTGGGATTGCGGGCTTCGAGTGGATGGAAGGAATTCCCGGAAACCTCGGCGGAGGACTTCGCATGAATGCCGGTGCGATGGGCATTCAGACATTCGACCAAGTTGTTCGAGTGCGCTACTGCGATCAGGACGGAAATATTTTTTCTAAAACACCAGCGGAGATGGATGTTCATTACCGCAACGTTCCGATGCTTCGTCAGAACTACGCCCTATCCGCAGTCATTCAAGGACAACCGGGAACAACTGAGCAAATTGACGCTCTCATAGCGGAATCGATTGCCAAGCGCCGTCAAAGTCAACCGGTCGCTGCAAGCGCCGGATGCATTTTTAAAAATCCCGAATCTATTCCAGCAGGAAAATTGATTGAAGAACTTGGATTTAAAAACTTCTCTATAGGGGGAGCGAGAGTCTCAGATGTTCATGGGAACTTCATTGTGAATGATGGAGGAGCAACTTCTGAGGATGTAATCACGCTCATTCAAGAGGTAAAAACTGCAGCGGAACGCACGCGGGGAATCACCTTGGAAACTGAAGTTCAAATTGTGGGGGTGGATTTATGACAAAGCATTATTCCGGGATACTTAAGGGTAAACGGGTGGCACTGCTGAAAGGCGGTCCAGGTCAGGAGCGCGAGGTCTCATTGCGCTCCGGAGCCGCCGTCGCCAAGGCGCTGGCCGGAGCTGGAGCACTTGTCACAGAAATCGATGTCACCGGCCCGGATTTCACACTCCCTGAAGGCACAGAATTAGCGTTCAACATCATCCACGGAACGTTCGGCGAGGACGGCCAACTGCAGCAAATCTTGGAAGACCGAGGCATTCCCTACACCGGAGAAGGAATCAGAGGCAGCCGCACCGCCTTTGATAAAATCCGCACTAAAGAATGCTTCGACCGGGCAGGCGTTCCCACGTCCACCTGGCATTCGATCCGCGCTGGGGAATCTCCGAAACTTCCGCTGCCTTATGTTGTAAAAGCTCCGCAGCAAGGTTCCAGCGTGGGCGTTCATATCGTAAAAGAGGAAAGCGCACTCGCTCCTGCACTCACCGACTGCTTCCAATACGGCAGTGAGGTTTTGATCGAAGCTTTCTTTTCGGGACGCGAATTGACTGTGGGAATCCTCGGCCATGAGGCTTTGCCTGTTGTGGAGATCGTTCCTCGGCAAGGATTCTACGATTACCAAAACAAATACACGAGCGGTGCTTCGGAGTATTTTGTTCCAGCTCCACTGAATGCGGAGCTATCTCTCGCCGTCCAAAAGACCGCACTCGCTGCGCATCGGGCATTGAATTTAGAAGTGTATTCCCGCGTCGATGTTCTCCTCGCCAAAGACGGAACTATGAGCGTGCTGGAAATCAACACGATTCCGGGAATGACAGAACTAAGCCTGCTACCGAAGGCCGCTGCCGTGGTTGGCCTTGATTTCCCTTCACTTTGCGAAGAAATCGCAGGATTTTCGCTGGCCAAGAAAAAATGAAAATAGGGACTTTCAGCAACAAAAGCAGCGGAGGCAGCACACGTGGGCGTCAATTGCTCAACGTGAAGGTGCGCGCCACTACTGCCCGCCGCAAGCGTGTGCTGATGGTATCCCGATTATCTCTGATTCTTGTCGTTATCGCACTTCTTGGCGGATCCGCTTGGTTCGGCGTGAACAAGGTTCTCGACAAACTTTTCTTCTCAAACCCTGCTTACAACCTTCGAGAACTCGCTGTGGATTTAGACGGAGTGATGACAGGCGAGGATTTGATCAACGAAACAGGCATAGCTGTTGGAGAAAATATTTTCTGTATTGATCTGGTGGAGACCGATCGGAAACTCCGCGCGATCCCGATGGTTGCCGATGTTTCCATCGAACGCATTCTTCCCGACAAAGTAAAAATCATCCTCACCGCAAGACAACCCGTCGCGTGGGTCTCCCCATTAACGGATTCCGCGAGCGCGTATGATCCGCAAGGCATGTTGCTCGCCGACAGCACGGGACGCTTGCTTAAGCCGATGCTGATTCTCAACGAATATCATAAACTCCCGATTATTTTTGGCGTCAAAACGACAGAGATTTTGAACGGAGAAGCGTTGCACATGGATGACCTGAAGAAAGCCCTGACGCTTCTTGCCGTGGCTCGCCAGTCACCTGCCTCGCTTTTGGTGATTCGCTCGCTGAACATTGCAAAGGGCTATTGCATCGATGCAATCACCGATCAGAACTCCCGCATCAAATTTGCTTCCGGAGATTTCAACGATCAACTGGATAAACTCCAGAGGCTCCTTGAGCACTGCCGCGACACAGGAAGGGAATTGGAATCCGTGAACTTGATGGTCCGTAAAAACACGCCAGTCAAATTTG
This sequence comes from Verrucomicrobiia bacterium, assembly GCA_040378625.1. Classification (GTDB taxonomy): domain Bacteria; phylum Verrucomicrobiota; class Verrucomicrobiia; order Chthoniobacterales; family Terrimicrobiaceae; genus UBA967. The sequence continues at coordinate 6,371 of JBEIMO010000031.1, forward strand.
TCATGGCTTCAGCAACCGCCTCCACAGCGGCGAGCCTGCAGGCTGATAAAAACAAATCCAATCAGCCTAAACCCAAAGGAAAGAAAAACTGATGGCTCGCGAGAAAATACACGTAGGACTTGAAATCGGAACCACAAAGGTCTGCGCCGTTGTGGTCGAGTCTCGAAAAGATGGAGAAATCCGGCTTCTGGGCGTTGGAGAAAGCCCCTCACGAGGAGTGCGCAAGGGTGAGATCGTGGATTTTCAAAATGCCACCAAGTGCGTTCACGATGCTCTGGCGGATGCCGAAGACCGCAGTGATTTGGATATCAAAAAAGTCTGGGTAGCCGTCACGGGAAGCCACATCGAAGCATTCAACAACCGCAGTTCTGTGACAGTTGAGGATGAAGCGGAAATCACCGATGACGACGTCCAATCAGTCAACCAGAAAGCCAAAGATGAAGCAAACATCCCCAAGGACAACGACATTTTACACGCCATCTCGCAGGAATATTATGTGGATGGACGGGAAGGTGTCATCAACCCGGTGGAAATGGGCGGCTCAAAACTTGAAGCGGATTTCCACATCATTCACGGCGTAGTCAGCCGAATCCACAATACCGTTCGCTGCGTCAAAGAATTCAACATTGATGTCGAAAGTGTGGTCGCCAGTTCGCTCGCCTCTTCGTATATCGTCTTGGATGAGCAGCAACGCTCAGTCGGCGCGGCGGTGGTGGACATCGGAGGAGGAGTGACGGATTACATTGTTTATAAAAATGGAGCCGTCCGCCAAAGCGGCGTCATTGCAATCGGAGGTGACCACATAACCAACGACCTCTGCATCGGCTTGCGCATTCCGATCACCCGCGCTGAAAAACTCAAAATCGAAGAGGGTTCTGCGAACCTGCAAAACATTCCTCACGGAGATAAGATTATTCTTAAAAATGATACTGGGTTTTCCGGAAAGGAAATTGATCGCGAATTGCTGAATCAAATTATTAACGCCCGTTTGCAGGAATTGTTCAGTATCCTGCGCAAACAAATTCAAAAGGAGATTCCGATGCACCTTCTTGGCGCTGGAATAATGCTCACAGGCGGCTGCAGCTTGATTCGGGGAATTCGCGAAGTCGCTGAATCGGTCTTTGAGGCTCCTGTTTATCTGGCCCATGCGCACTCCGTCTCCGGCCCAACTTCCGCATTTCAAAACCCTCAACTTTCCACGGCCATCGGACTCACCAAATACGCCCAGGCCATGGATGCGACGCTGCCGCCGGAAACATTTTTTGGGAAACTCTTAAAAACCATCACTGGAAAACTGTAGCCGCTATGATCACCTACCCTCGATATCTGGAAAGCCGCAGTCAAAACACCTTCCGCTTAATTGGTCTGGGAAATGCCGGCATCGGCATCATGGACCGCATGGCGGCGAGCGGAGCAACCTCCATTGATATGGTGGCGATCAATTCGGATCAGCAATCGCTCTCACATTCCTCGGTGGCGAAAAAAGTTTCGATCGGACCGATGACAACGCATGGCCTTGGCACTGGTGGAGATCCCGAAATGGGACTGGAGGCTGCCAAAGAATCCCGCAGCGAGATTCGTCGCGCCTTAGAGGGAGCGGATATCATTTTCCTATGCACGGGGCTCGGTGGAGGAACGGGATCTGGAGCGGCGCCAATGATTGCTGAGATGGCGAAGGAAAACGGCGCGCTGCTGGTTGCCATTGTGACCTCCCCATTCAGCTTTGAAGGTCGCCGTCGCTCGCAGCAAGCAGCGACTGCCCTAAAGGACATCTCCCGCTATACCGATGCCATCATTCATTTTGAAAATGACCGTTTATCGGAACTCAGCGCCCCACACGCTGTGGCGAGCGAAACATTCGCCATTTGTGATTCGATTTTATTTCAGTCCGTCTTGGCGATCACCCGCATGCTGAACTGCAACGGGCCTATCCCAGTTTCTCTTCCTGATCTTCTTAACGTTCTCCGCGCCGGACAAGGATCCTGCCTATTTGGCTATGGGGAAGCCCAAGGCGACAAGCGCTCCCACAACGCTCTGGAAAAATTGCTACACAGTCCCCTGCTGGATAGCGGGAGGCTGCTCCATGAAGCTGGGAGCGTGCTCATACACATTTCTGGGCCCTCTACACTCGGCATCGCAGAGGTTGGGGCGATCATGCAGGAGATTTCTAAAAACGTGGCCCCATCTGCGAACCTGCATCTGGGAGTCAGTTCGAGCGAGGATCATTCGAGCCCGCTGGCAGTAACCCTTATCGGAAAATGTGGCCAACCAACGCGCGCGGCAGTTCCATTGCCAGCGCAGGCTCCTGCTCCTAGACCCGTTCCTCAACCGGTTGCGCAACCAGAGCCACCCCGGCAGCCAACAGTCACCCAATCTTCGTTCATTGAGCCTCCTGCGGCCACAACACCCCCGCCTCCGACAGAGAAGCACCATACTCCTAAAGTGCAACAACCGCTGCTGCCTCTGGATCCGATTGACCGTGGCCGTTTTGAAAAAATCGAGCCAACGATCGTGGAGGGCGAAGATCTGGACATCCCGACTTTCCTTCGCCGGAAAAACAAAAAGTAATTCCACCAAACCTGAAGCGTTCCCGCGACATTGTTTCAATGAACCAGGTAAAGGATACGGCGAGAGCAACGGTTCGGATTGGCTACGATGGCCGTGTTTACAAACAATTCCGTGGACCCAAAGCGGAAGAACGCTTTACCAATGAGGTCAAGGTTCTCCGCTATTTAGAGAGCAGAAATTGTCCGTTTGTTCCGCGGCTTCTGGAGAGCGAGGCGGACGAACTTAAAATTGTAACAACCAGTTGCGGCGCGCGAGTGGATCATCTCGATAACGCACGACTGAAAGAACTTTTCGAAGAACTCGAAACCTTCGGAGTCCGACACGATGACGCCGAAATGCGCAATGTCACTTATCGCCAATCAGACGGACGATTTTGTCTAATCGACTTCGAATTTGCTACTATTCTCGATGAGCAGGGCGCTGCATGAGTGATCCCCTTTTCCAACGCTTGGTTTGGTCGGGACACACTGATTGCGGAAAAGTCAGAAAAAACAACGAGGATTCGTTTTTAGGCTTGGCCATTGAGTCCAATGGCGTCCGTTACCTTGGAAAAATCGGGGAAGCCGATTGCGAAACCGCCGACTATGTTTTTGCAGTGAGCGATGGCATGGGCGGCGCCATGGCTGGCGAGTTCGCGAGTAAGATCGCTGTCGAAAAAATCACCCGTCTTTTCCCAAGACTTTTTCGGCAAAGCGCATCAGGAATTTCGAGCGGTTTCGGCGATGTGATGCAGGAGGTTTTTGCAGAAATCCACAAGGCGCTTTTGTATTTGGGATCGTGCTACGAGGAATGTGCCGGCATGGGCGCAACCTTGAGTTTATGCTGGTTCACTCCCGGTTGGATGTATTTTGGGCACATTGGTGATAGCCGCATTTACCTCCTTCGAGGGGATGGAACGATGAAACAAGTTTCCCACGACGACACCTATGTCGGATGGATGTTTCGTAACGGCCAGATCAATGAACGCGAGGCCAAAAACCACCCTCGCCGAAACGTGCTTCAGAAAGCTTTGGGGGCAGGCCACCAAATTGTGGAACCGCAAGTCGGAGCGATAGGATTGGAGCCAGGCGACCGCTTTTTACTCTGCACGGATGGTGTTACCGATGGACTCTATGATGAGCGGATTCAAGAAATCTTGTCTCTCAAAGGAGAGGATTCCTCACAAAATCTCGTGCAACAGGCTGTAATGAATTCCGGTCGCGACAATACCACGGCGCTTATCATCGACGTGGTATAGACCGTGAGCGCTTAGGCTTTTTTCAAAGCCTCATTCTCGAGAACCTCGCGGCGAACGCTCTTGCCACGCAGTTTCGAGGCCCACAGGACAACCGGGGATGCGACGTAAATCGAGGAATAGGTTCCCACAAGAATACCGATGAGAATCGCAAACGAGAAATCACGAAGCACAGATCCACCGAAGAAATAAAGTGCACCAACGGAGAGCAGCGTCGTTCCGCCAGTAAGAAGCGTGCGGCCGAGCGTTTCGTTGATGCTGGTATTCATCAAGGATTGCACCGTGCCGCGCTCGCCTTGCATGAATCCTTCACGGATGCGGTCAAAGACAACGATGGTGTCGTTAATCGAATATCCCGCAATAGTCAGAATCGCTCCCACCATCACCAACGACAACTCGCCGCCAATGAGTGAGAAAACGCCCAGAGTGATGATGACGTCGTGCAACAAGGCTACAACCGCTCCCAGCGCGAAGGAAAATTCAAACCGCAGCGTGACGTAGAAGAGAATACCCAGCATACCAAGCCCGAGAGCAATCAGCGCGCTTTTTGCAAATTCCAAGCCGATCTGCGGTCCAACAGTGTCCTGACCGATGGAAACAATACCGCGATCCGGAAATACGGATGTTAATTGCTTCAGCACGTCATCCGAGGTGCCTTGAGGGCTGCGGAAGGTGAGCACTTGTTTTGTGCCTTCACGCTCGAACTGGATGACCACGCCGGAATCATTAATCGCCGTGCGAGCCTCTGCAATCGAGAGCGCTTGAGCGGAATCAACAATCAACAGGTCACCCCCACGGAAATCGATGCCGAAATTCTTTTCTCCGCGCACAGCAAATACCGCAATCGATCCACCAATGAGAAGGAAGGAAACCACAGCCGCGATACCTCGCTTGCCCAAAAAGTCGAAGGATTTTTTGGGAACGAGATCGAGCATGCTAATGCTCTTGAGGCTGCCTTTTTCCACCAACCAGCGGAAGGCCGTGCGGGTGAAAAGCAGAGCGGAGAACATGGAGGCGATAATGCCCAGCATCAGAGTTACGGAAAAGCCCTTCACCGAGCCCGTGGCCTGCCAGAAGAGAATCATCGCCGTAATCAATGTCGTGGCATTGGCATCGAAGATCGCGCTGAATGCCTTGTCATACGCACCAGTGAGAGCAGCGGAGAGCGACTTGTCTGCTGCCATTTCTTCCCTCAGGCGCTCGTAGATAAGCACGTTGGCATCCACCGCCATACCAATGGTGAGAATAATTCCCGCAATACCTGGAAGGGTCAGCGTAAAATTGAACATCGCCATCGTTCCCAGCAGGAGCACGATGTTGATCAACAATCCCACAACCGCGACCAATCCTGCAAAGCGGTAGTATAAGAAGGTAAAGACCATCACCAGCACGAGACCGGAAACGCCAGCCAATACGCCGCTGCGGATGGAATCGGATCCCAATGTCGCCGAAACGCTGCGGGTCTCTTCAATTTGAACCGGCACGCGGAGCGGATTTTCGAGGGCGCTTGCGAGGTCACGAGCTTCCTTGTCGCTGAAATTTCCGGTGATCTGGGCGCGACCATTGTAGTGATCGCTCTGCAGCACCGGCGCGGAAATGATGTCACCATCCAAAACGATCGCCATCTGACGCCCCTTGTTCTGGCGCGCCACCTCGTCAAAAATTTTCGCGCCCTCGCCATTAAGTTCCAGAGAAACCCCGTAGCCTTGCTGATCGAAAAACGCGAAGGCCTTGGTCACGTAATCCCCCGTCAATGCCGGACGGCGCTTCACAAGAATCTGCGTGGATTCCTTACTATCCTTCGAAATTTTATAAGGCTTGAGAACGAGCGAGGGATCCATGATTTCCTCACCCGCTTGAATGCGTTGCACCCGCCCCGCACCACCATCATCCACAATGGCAAATTCCAATTTTGCCACACGCTGGAGTTGGGATTTTGCCTCCTCGATCTGCTTTGTATCGAGCCCTGCGATTTGAACTAAAATACGATCTTGCCCTTGAGGAGTGATCACTGGTTCGGTGACACCATACTGGTCAATGCGCTTGCGAATGACCTCCACCGCTTGTTCCAACAACGCCGGCGTGATGCCGTTTTCCGTTTGAGGAACGAGGCGGATCAGGAACGATGTGCCACCCTGCAGATCCAAGCCGAGGCGGATTTTTTGACTCGGAGGAGTTACCTGTTCGATGCAAAACGCGGTCAGCAACACCGAAAGAACGAGGCCCAGCCAGCGCTTCCGTAAGCCCAAATCCGTGGCGAAATACCAACCGAATAGAACCAACAAGAGGAGACCGAAAGCGAAAGTGAGGGCGGGAGTCATAGAGAAAAATCTATTTCAAGGGGACGGCATCCGTCCCCCGGGTTGTTTTTTAAATCAGGCTGCAGGAGTTTCAGTGGCCGCAGGCTTTTCAACTACTGCCACGGCGGCACGGTCAAATTCCACCTTCACGTTGTCAGCAATTTTGATGATCAATGTCTTTTCTTTGACATTCGCGACAACGCCATGAATGCCGGCATTGGTGACCACCTGATCGCCGGTTTTAATCGACTCAACAAGTTTGGCGTGTTCCTTAGCTTTCCTCTGCTGAGGGCGGATGAGCAGGAAGTAAAAAATGATGAAAATGAAAACAAGAGGAGCCATTGAAATCAATGGGTTCGGCTGTTCTGGTGTCGCGGCTTGTGCAAGAAGAAGTAAATCAGTCATAATCGAGGGGCGTAGGATATCCGCTGCAAGCATGAACGCAAGCCTGTTTGCCTGCTTTTCAATTTCCCAAAAACCGCGATAGTCTGCGCAGCAAAGCCATTACCGACCTGTGACTCGCCAAGCCCAATCCTCAAAAAACACATCGCTTCCATGGAAGCCCGCCTCGGTCGTGGGCATTGTGGATTCCCTGCCAGCTGCACAAAAAGCAGCACGACTTCCAGAGGGCACACTGGACTACCTCGAATGGCGCGCCGATTTTCTCGGCACCAAAATTCCCAAATCCCGACTGCCCTGGGTCATCACCGCCCGGCACCCCGCCGAAGGAGGAATGAACGCCTTAAGCGCCGAAGCCCGCCACTCGGCCCTGCTCACGTTGCTGCCGTATGCCGCCGTTGTGGATATCGAGGTGCGCTCGCTTTCCGGAATGAAAGCCATTGTCGCGTCGACCCATGCCACAGGCGCAAAAGTCGTCGCCTCATTTCACGATTTCAAAAAAACACCGACCACCTCACGCTTGAAGGATGTCATCCACCGCGCCTCGGATGCCGGTGCAGATGCTGTTAAAATCGCTACATTCACTCGATCGGCCTCCGATGTCGCTCGATTGCTGGACCTCTGGGCAACATCGCCTCTCCCGCTGGCGCTGATGGGAATGGGACCGCTTGGCATGGCTTCCAGACTTCTGTTCGCAAACTGCGGATCGATCCTCAACTACGGCTGGCTGCACAGCCCAAACGTGCCC
>JBEIMO010000032.1:0-13119 GCA_040378625.1 Verrucomicrobiia bacterium
AGCACCATCCCCACCCTTTTTAAAAACAACAAATCCCTTGTCACCAAAAGGCTTTGCTACTGGTGAAAGGGCCTGACCATTAGTAAAATTTGCGGTGGTAATGTAAGTGCTCTCCATAGTTGAGGAGTCTTTTATATCATATACATTTAAAGCCGAGGGACTTTTCGAGGAGGGAGCAACCGCTGTTCCTCTAACCAAACCAGGAGCACTAAGCATTTTATTGAAATCATTTGTGGACATATAGGCTGGAACCAAAGCCGACGCCCAAGGGGACCAAGAAGTGTTTGATCCACCTATATCACCAGGCCAACCAAGATTTGTATCTCCAGTAGTAACGGCATCCAATGCCATTTGCGAATTAGCAATGAATATTTGTCTTCCATTGCTCATTGCCTGCGTTATCTGCCCCCTAGCAAGGGCTCCCGTGATGGCAGGCAATGCCAACGATGCCAAAATCGCAATGATGGAAATAACAACCAAGAGTTCAACGAGTGTGAAAGCTTTGAGGCGGGCAAGGAGTTTCATATTTCTGTTCTTTATGCAGAATGAAACAGCATTCGTCAACGCCAAATTCCCATTCCTTCCATTTTAATCCGATATTGGGTTGTCGGTCTTCAAGCCCAGAGTCTCCGATCCAGTGTCCTATATTGGATCGCCTCGCCGACGTGGGCTGACTCGACATTCTCAGACCCCCCAAGATCAGCAATGGTGCGGGCGACTTTGAGGATACGGTCATAAGCCCTGGCGCTGAGGTGTAGATCCTCCATGGCGTGTCGGAGCATTTCCTGACACGTCGAATCCAATGCGCAGAATTTTTTAATCTGACTGTGGCTCATTCGTGCATTTGCGGCGGTTCGCCGTCCCTCGCTGAACCTATGTTTCTGAATCTCCCGCGTATGCAAGACGCGCTCGCGAATGGCTTCGGATGATTCTGCCCTCTCCACGCTGGAAAGCTCTTTAAAAGCAACAGCGGGCGCTTCGACATGAATATCGATTCGATCCAAAAGCGGACCCGAAATCCGATTGCGATAACGTTCAATTTGAACCGGCGAGCAGCGGCACTCTCTGGCGGGATCACCAAAAAATCCGCACGGGCAAGGATTCATTGCCGCCACGAGAATAAACTCTGCCGGAAACGTCATCGTTCCTGCGGCGCGAGAGATCGTGACTTTTCCATCCTCCAACGGTTGCCGCATCACCTCGAGTGTCGTGCGCTTGAACTCCGGTAACTCATCCAAAAAAAGAACGCCATTGTGCGCGATGCTCACCTCGCCGGGCGTTGGATTGGTGGATCCACCGAGCAACCCAACATCACTGACCGTATGATGAGGGGAACGGAATGGTCTCTTCGCAACAAACGCGTTGGTTTCATCGAGCAATCCGCAAATACTATGAATCTTTGTTGTCTCGATGGCCTCTTCGAGTGACATCGGCGGAATGATTGTTGGGATGCGTTTTGCGAGCATGCTCTTTCCGGATCCCGGCGGACCAATCAGCAAGAGGTTATGAGCGCCTGCCATGGCGACCTCAATTGCACGCTTCACCTGATGCTGCCCTTTGACTTCACCAAAATCCACATCATCCCGCGAGAAGGAAGCAAGCCGTTCGGCAGCGTTTCCGTTCACTGGCACGAGGTCAATTTTCTTGGAAAGAAATTCATAAGCTTCGCGCAAATTGCGAACCCCAAAGACATCGACTCCTTCCACAATCGCGGCTTCGGGCGCATTAACCGCAGGCAGAATAACAGCCTTTTTTCCTTGGGCCCGGGCTTCCACCGCGATGGGCAAAGCGCCTTTGATCGCACGAATCTCTCCCGTGAGGGCCAACTCACCGACAACCAAGCATCGCTCCAATCGCGGCAGGGCCACTCGCTCCGCCGCGGCGACCATACCGATCGCTATTGGCAAATCAAAACAAGGCCCTTCTTTTTTGATATCAGCCGGAGCGAGATTGATCGTTGTTCGCTCGCGCGGCCAGCGAAGCCCGCTATTCGCAATAGCCGTCGTGACGCGATCCTTGCTTTCCCTCACCGCCGCATCAGGAAGTCCAACGATCACTACCACAGGATTGCCGACTCCCGTATTGACTTCGACCTCGACCTGAATCGCCTCGACACCCTGAAGTGCCGCTGAAAATACGCGTGTGAACATTCTGGCCCACTACCAGAGATCCTTCGCAAATGTCCAAGCCGAGATTGTGAAATTATTGAGCATTCAGAAAAACACCCCCAATCCCTGCTTTTCTGGATTTGCGTCCTGAATTCATCTGCTAAAAATTAAAGTCATGAATCCCTACGAGTCACCACGCTTGGTGTCTGAATATCTTTTTTTCCACTATGCGTCATTCGCCGAGACCACCGGAGGTTTGCCGGTTCCAGAAAACGCTTGGGGGTTCGCTCAACGCGTTGTGAGAGATTTGATCGATTTAAAACGCCCTGCTTTTCACGCCTTGGATATCGGATGCGCCGTTGGAGCTTCCTCCTTCGAACTTGCGCGCCATGTGCCCTCTGTTCTTGGAATCGACTATTCCCATGCATTCATCGATGCCGCCGAGTCGCTCAAAAAAAATGCCCGCCTGCATGGCGAAGTCGCATTGGAGGGCCGTCGCATGCAATCTTCCGTTGCAGAGGTTCCCTCCGACATTGATCGAAACCGGGTGAGCTTTGAAACAGGAGATGCCACCGCGCTTCGGACTGACATCGGCTCTTACGACGTCGTTCTTGCCGCCAATCTCCTTTGCCGCTTGCCTGACCCTCTTGCGTTTTTAGAACGACTGCCAGATTTGGTCGCGCCGGGCGGTCAGTTGCTGCTCGCAACCCCATTTTCCTGGTTGAGCGAATTCACCCCCGAATCAAAATGGATTGGCGGGAGTGAAGAATCACCGTCTTCCCTCGAAGCACTCACAGAAATTCTCGCCCCGCATTTTACCAACGAGCTCACCATCAATCTTCCATTTCTCATTCGTGAACACTCCCGAAAATTCCAATATGGCATATCGCTCGGAACTCGCTGGCGCAGACGTTGACTGGGATTCGCGCTATTTAGCGCATGACACGCCTTGGGACAAAGGAACCGCACATCCAGCACTCGTAGACTGGTTGATAAATAACTCCATGACCGGTCGCGTTCTTGTGCCGGGCTGTGGGAAAGGCCATGACCTCCGCGTGATCTCGGATCAATCAAACGCTAAAGTCGTGGGAATCGATATATCGCCGACGGCACTTCAACTCGCATCCACCTTCAGAAAAAACCCCAACGAGTCCTATATTCTTGGAGATTTCCTGAGCGGCACTGGGTTTAAAAACCAAACCTTTGACTGGGTTTTTGAACACACCTGTTTTTGCGCCATTCCCCCAAGCCGGCGCCCGGACTATGTGAGTGCGGTTGCGGCTGCACTTCGACCCGGAGGTCATTTGCTCGCCGTCTTTTTTAAAAATCCCGAAAACCCAGATTATCAATCCCCACCATTCCCTTGCGAAGTCGAAGAATTGGATCAACTTTTCAGCCCGCACTTTGAGATGATCGGATCCATGGAAAACATCCAAACCTACAGTGGACGCGAGGGGCGTGAAATTCTCCGGCTTTTACGCAAATTTTAATACCGCTTTTTATTTTTCAACAAAACGCCTAAGAATTCCCATCCTCCACAATGCAAAATTCGTCGACCAACTCGCCAATCACCGACCCTCCGAAAGGCACAACCTTTAAAGTAACCGTCGGACTGCTTTCTGCATTTTTCATTCTTCAGATTTTCGCACTTGCTTGGCACTTCCTGCCAATCCTCCGCAAGAATATTGCAGCCATTTCAGCCCCTGAAAAAATCGTCGCGCCCACAATCCCCGCACCAGCTCCGGTTCTTGTGGCGACACCGGTTCCGACCCCTGAACCCGACCGCAAGGCATCGCCACCAGAGGCTGATCAGGACTTGGCGACACGGATTACAAAACTGGTCTCGGAATCCGACAAAGCCTTCCGCATTGGGGACTATGACCTCGGGCTTTCATCGATCAAAGAAGCTGACCAACTTCTCCCCAATGACCCTGGCATCATGCTCCGGATCGGGCGACTTTATGAAAAATCCGGCAACTCGGCAGATGCCGCTGCTGTTTATCAGAGCGTTCTCAAGCTACCAGGACTCACCAAAGATTTGCGTTCCCAGACAGAGCGCCGCATTGCGATGTTGAACCTCCCTGCCGCAACACCGGCTCCGACGATTGTTGCGGGTGAAAGCGGTTCTGACATGCGCGATGAATTTGGCCTCCAACCCGGAGCCATTTTGGGAATTGTGGATACCCAGCTCACCGATGCCGCAAATGGAATTAAAAACCTCCGCATTTCGATTAAATCCCGCCCAAATAAAAAAATCGATCCCCGCCAGATGACCGTTCATGTCTTCTTCTATGAGCGAGACAAATCCGGCGAGATTGTCCCCACGGAATCAAAAGTTACCACTGAATGGCTGAGTCCACCAGTGAACTGGGCTGACGATGAACCAGAGCTTTTAAACGCAACCTACACGCCGCCGAAACAATCAGCCTCTAACAAAGACAGCTTCATCTATGCCGGCTACATCGTTGGCGTTTATTATAACAATGAGATTCAGGACACGCGCGCGGATCCCGGTCGCCTCGCCCAGCAGAATCCGCTCCCGCTTTATTTGAAAAGCCAAACGCAATGAAAATCCTCGTTGCTGATAATGATCCAAGCGCGCTTGATTCCATCACAAGCACTCTTTGGCAACTGGGCTGGCCTTCCCCCGGCAAAGCCGAGTCCTCCGATGCCGCCATCGAATGGATCAATCAAAACGAAGGATGCGACCTGTTGATTTCTGAAGTGTATCTTTCGCCTGCCGATGGATTCACTCTGCGGGAAACAGTTCAGCCTCACCTCCCCGGGATGAAGACCCTCTTTGTCTCCTCTCACGATATTTCTCCGTATGCCGATCGCTTGGCCGGATGTCCTTTTCTTCCCAAACCCATTTCCATCGATTCTCTCCGTGAGCCGTTGAATGCATTGATCGGCCCCTCCCCCAATGCCCCTGTGATTGCGGAATCTGCCCCAGCAACCGCTCCAGTTGCGGTTCAGCCGAGTCCTTCGATTGCAACCAGCACGCCTTGTTTAACACCAATAGCGAAGCCGGCAACCGCAGTTTCCGAGCATGACCCCGATGATCTGGCTGGGACAACTCTTGGACACTTCCGTATCGAGGCCAAAATCGGAGATCGCGAAACCAAGGTTCTCTACCGCGCCAAGCAGACGAACATCGACCGCAGCGTTGTCCTTTACGTTTTAAAAAGAGAAGCCGCCAAAAACCCGGAGATTCTCAACCGCTTCATCGCCGATTACCGAGCCAAGGCCCGGATTTCACACCTCCGCGTTTCGTCGGTTTATGAAGCTGGCGAGTTCAACGGATTGCATTTTTACACCTGCGAAAACGTTGCCTCCCCCACGCTGCAAAATCTTCTTGATGGTGGCGGATCCTTGGATTTTAAAACCGCCCTGCAAATCATCAAAATGGTGGCCGATGTTCTTGATTTTCTCGTCCGACAGAACATCGAACACACGCCGATCGAACCCCAAAACATCCTTCTCAAACCGGGCACTCCGATGCTCGACAACATTGGCTGTGATTCTCTGCAAAAGCCGCTCGATCCGCAGGAGGAGAAACTTCGACTTGGCGAAATGATCCTGAAATCTCTGGATTCAGCCTCCTCCCCAGCGCTGCAAGTCGCCAAGAAGCTCACCTCCTCGGACAATTCCCCTCTCACCTGGCACGATGTCTCAGAGTTGGCTGCCGCTCATATGCCCAAAGCTGCGCCTGCCGATATCGCCGCGATCGAAGCCCAAACGATCGCGATGAAAAAAGCCATCCACGCGGCGAAAGCAAAAAACCGTCGTTTGCTATGGCTCAGCACGGCCTCCACCTTGGCCCTGACTGCCGCAACCTGCTTTGTGATCTACAAACATCTGACCAAGTCAAAACCGAATATCGGAGACCTTGGCGCCATGGTGGAGATTCCAGCCGGCGAATTTCAATACCAGGATCAAACACTCGAAATGCCGGGATTTTTGATCTCGAAATACGAGGTCACCATTTTCGAATACGCCAAATTTCTAAAATATCTGCAGACGCATCCCGAGCAGGCGACCGCTTTTGACAGCCCCAAGCAACCCAAAGGCAAATCACACATTCCCGTCGGCTGGGCGGACATGAAGGAAGTCTCCCCACCGAATCCCGGTTATTACAATCGCGCCAAACATTGGGGACAATACAACGGATCCCAACTCACGCTCGATTCCCCTGTTTTTGGTGTGGATTGGTTTGATGCCTATGCCTACGCAAAATGGAAAGGTCATCGCCTCCCAACCGAGCAGGAATGGGAAAGAGCCGCCCGCGGAGACAGCTTGGAAAAATTCCCGTGGGGCGATGAAAACAATCCGGAATTTGCGAATACAGGCATCGATTTTACACCAAGCCCGGATCCCAAAATTGGCGGTGATAAAGATGGTTTCAAGCGCTCCAGCCCAGTTAATGCGCCATACACGGATAAAAGTCCGTTCGGCGTCCAAGGCCTTGCTGGAAACGTTTCGGAATGGACCGCCTCATTTGATGAGGATCCCCAAGATCCCCGCTCAAAGATTCCCGTCATTCGTGGAGGCAATTGGAAAAATCCCGATCCCGAATGTGCAAATGTGACCCGCCGAGTTCTGAAATTAAGCGCCTTGGAGAGCGCAGAAATGGTCGGTTTCCGAACAGTCAGCGACCTGCCTAAAAAATGAGACTTTTTACATCATTCAACCGACCCTGTATGCCGCTCAATGGATCGCGCATTTTATTTTATCTGATCCTTGGCCTGCTTTCAGTTCACAGCGCCATGGCCCAGTTGCAGGTGGATATCAATTTCAAACGAACCCTCTACATCGCTTACGAACCGTTAATCGTAAATGTGAGCCTCACAAACCTCACAGGAAATCCGCTGGAACTTTCGGATGCCGGAAATATTCGCTGGTTTGGGTTTCAGATCGAAACCCTCGATGGCCGCCCAATTCCTCCGCGCGAAAGCACGCACACAAACCCACCGCTGCGCCTTGAGCCTGGGCAGACACTCACTCGCGCGGTGAACCTCACACCGCTTTACCCGATCAGTGAATTTGGTGGTTACCGGATTCGCGCCAGCATTTATGAACCGAAATTAGCGAAATGGTTTAACTCCTCGCCCCTCAATGTCGAAATTACGGAAGGCCGAACGATTTTTGAAAAAACGGTCGGAATTCCCCAAGGAGAATCGAATGGAGGAGCCATGCGCAAAATCACTCTCCTCACCCACCGCCTGCCATCCAGCACGCAGCTCTACATGCGCATTGAGGATCCTGCGAATGGCATGATTTATTGCACACATCGCTTGGGACGACTCGTCACCTACGGAACTCCAGAAATCATTCTGGACAAAGGAAACCGTCCAAATGTTTTCCAAAATGTTTCGCCTAAGGTTTTCCTCCACTCGGTTATCGGGCTCAACGGCGAAGTCCTCGAGCGAAAACTCTACAATCAGTCCGGTCGCGCGAGACCAGCCATCCAGCTCAAACCAGATGGCAAAATCGCTATTTTGGGAGCCACTGAATACAATCCCGAAAACGATCTCGCCGAGAAACCCCTTCCGAATCTCTCTGATCGTCCCGTGCCGTTGCCCGGCGTCGAAACAGATTCCAAACCTAAAGACGCTCGGCCCAAAAATCTCCTCTCGCAATAGCGAGAAGTTTGGTCGGCACGTTAAGAGACCAAGCGAGCCATGATAGCCTTCTGAGTGTGAAGGCGATTTTCAGCTTGGCGGAAAATCAGGTCTGCATTTTTTTCAAACGTTTCATCATCGATCTCCTTGCCTCTGTAGGCAGGCAGACAATGCATGACGAGAGCATTTGGAGCTGCAAAACAAAGATGGGCGTTGATTTGATAGCCCTGAAATTGAGCGGTGCGGTATGCCGCCTCCTCTTCCTTACCCATGCTCACCCAAACATCCGTATAGAGCACATCAGCACCCGCAGCGGCTTCATGAGAATCACTTACAACACGAACATTTCCACCAGCGCGGGCCAGCAGATCTGCCGGCGGTTGAAATTTTAAAGGGGCAGCAATAGTGAGCTTAAAGCCCAAACGTGCGGCAGCCCAGATCCACGAGCGTGCGACATTGCAATCCCCGTCGCCAACGAACACGAGATGCATTCCCTCAATCGACCCACGGGTTTCCTGAATCGTAAAAAGGTCTGCCAGAATTTGACACGGATGTTCCTCATCGGTCAGAGCATTGATCGTCGGAATCCCACTAAATGCGGCAAAGTCCTCGACATCCTTTTGAGCAAATGTGCGGATGACCGCGCCATGCAGCATGCGTCCCATCACGCGAGCTGTGTCTTTGATCGGTTCACCGCGGCCGAGTTGAATGTCACTCGCTGCAAGAAACAAGGCATCTCCACCCAATTCTCGAATCCCCACTTCAAACGATACGCGAGTGCGGGTTGAGGATTTTGAAAAAATGAGCGCCCAGCATTGATGTCTCAAAGGATGAGAATCATGGTTTCCGCGTGTGGCCTTCATTTTTGCGGTATCGGCAAGAATAGAGCGGATCTCTTCGGCAGTAAGCGACTCGATGGAGAGAAGATTTTTCATGGGTCGGAATTGAGGAATTTTATGAGATGGAACTTAACGTCGCAGCAAACTTCTCCACCGCCTCATCAATAAAGGCTCGAGAGACATTCAATGGAGGAAGAAAACGAACGACAGATTCGCCGGCGGGAATCACGAGCAGTCCGGATTGCATGGCGCGAACGACCACTTCCAAGGCAGGAACGCGGTCACCCTTCGGAAAATCAGCTGACAACTGCACCCCAACCATGAGCCCAACGGAGCGGACTTCACGAATAAATGGAGAAGCTAATTTGCGGAGACTTTCTGCCAAATAACTCCCCAAATCGACAGCCGACTTGAGCAAGGCGTCCCGCTCGATGATTTCAAGAACCTTCAACCCGGCCGCACAGGCAACGGGATTGCCTCCATAAGTCGTTCCATGACTGCCAGCCCCCAGAAGATCGCAGAGCGGACCGCGATCATCGCGGCTCTGGCTGGATATCCAGAACGATCCGAGAGGAAAACCATTCGCGATGCCTTTTGCCCACGAAACACCATCCGGCTCAACACCTGAAACAATGCTGCGCCAACCGCACCAGTCACCCGTCCGGCCGAGACCGCATTGCACCTCATCAAAAAGGAGAAGCAATCCGCGCTCATTACAAATAGCACGCAATCCGCGCAAGAAATCCGGCGACGCCAGATGAATTCCACCTTCGCCTTGGATCGGCTCAACAAGGATCGCAACAGTATTTTTATCGATCGCATTTTGAACGGCCTGAAGATCGCCAAATGGCAGATGACGGAAGCCATCCAAAAGTGGACCGAAGCCTTTTTTCACTTTGTCCTGACCGGTTGCGGAAATGCAGGCCATCGTGCGGCCATGGAAGGAACTTTCAAAAGTGAGAATTCCATGACGACCGGATTCACTACCAAACCGGCGAGCGAGCTTGATAAGGCCTTCGTTGGCTTCCGCTCCGCTATTGCAGAAAAAGACTTTTCCCGGGCCGGTCAATTCAACAAGACGCTTGGCCAATCGGGCTTGGGGAGCTGTGCGATACAGGTTCGAGCAATGAACCAAAGTAGACGCCTGCTCCGCGATGGCAGCTGTTACTTCGGGATGCGAGTGACCTAACGAACAAACGGCAATTCCCGCGCCAAAATCCAAATATTCGCGACCGGAAAAATCCCAAACTCTGGCACCCAATCCGCGCTCGATATCGAGATCAAATCGGCCATATGTCGGCATGACATACTGAGAGTATTCTTCGGATAGAAAGCTCATTGGAAACTTAGGTTCAGTTTGAAATCAATAAAAAGTCTATTAGTGAAAAACGAAACAGGCGGAACCTTTCGGTTCCGCCCGGTCCATTAGGGGTTTCCTCGGGAGAAATTATCCACCCATTGAATTACCGGATCGGAGATTGATAATTAAGGGTAAATGTTCGGCGAGTCCTAAATTATTCAGCCTTAGCTGGTGCTGCAGTGATGGCAACATCTTCTACGGCGGCGGTTGTGTCAACCCATTCGATGTAGGCCATCGGGGCGGAGTCACTCATGCGTTGGCCGAGTTTGATGATGCGGGTGTATCCACCTTTACGGGAAGCAGCACGTGGCGCGATTTCCGAAAAAAGTTTTTTTACGGCATCTTTTTGGCCCAACTTGCCGGCAGCAAGACGGCGGGCATGGAGATCTCCACGTTTGCCAAGCGTGACAAGCTTTTCAGCAAGTGGACGCACGGCTTTCGCCTTGGCGAGTGTGGTTTTGATGCGCTCGTGCTCAATGAGGCTGCAGACTTGGTTGGCGAGCAGGGCGTCGCGGTGGGCCGAGGAACGGCCGAGTTTAACGGTTTTCTTTTGATGGCGCATGGCTTTTTACTTTTCGGTTTCCTGCTGGTTTTCTATGAGACCGGATTCCAATTTGACTCCGAGTCCAAGTCCAAGCTGTTGGAGTTTTTCTCTGATTTCGTTGAGCGACTTCTTACCAAAGTTGCGGTATTTGAGCATTTCGGCTTCGCTCTTCATAGCAAGCTGACCGACTGTGGTGATGTTCGCATTGTTGAGGCAGTTTGCCGCACGAACAGAAAGTTCGATTTCGTTCACGCTCATCGCGAGAAGCTTCTTCATGCGGTTGTTCTCTTGGCTCACTTCTTGAGGAGTCTCGTCGAACTCAACTTGTTCGTCGTTGAAGCCAACGAAAACGTCGAGGTGGTGACGAAGGATTGCGGAAGCTTGAAGGAGCGCGTCGTCTGGAGTGATGCGACCATCGGTCCAGATTTCCAAGAGAACCTTATCGTAGTCGGTGCGCTGTCCAACACGAGTGTTTTGAACGGCGTATTTGACGCGAGTGACTGGTGAGAAAACGGAATCAATGGCGATGACGCCGATTGGCTGATCTGCACGCTTGTTCTCGTCACCCGTTGCAAAACCACGACCCACGCGAACCTCGAATTCCATTTCGAGTTTTTGCTTTTTGTCGAGAGTGCAGATGAGTTGGTCTGAGTTGAGAACTTCGCATTGGGCATTGCCTTGAATGTCGGCGGCCGTCACGGCGCCTTCTTTGTTCACGGAAAGCTTCAGTGTGCGAACTTCATGGTCATGGGCTTTGAATTTGACCTTTTTGAGATTGAGAATGATTTCGACGACATCTTCCACAACGCCTGGAAGCGTGCTGAATTCATGCAAAGCACCTTCAATTTTAACAGAGGTGATGGCGGCTCCTTCGAGGGAGCTGAGAAGAACGCGACGCAGCGAGTTACCGATCGTGTGGCCGTAGCCAGCCTCAAATGGCTCTGCGGTAAAAAGGGCGTAATTTTCTGTGGATGTTTTCTCGTCTTTAACGAGAGTTTTCGGCATTTCAAACCGACCGAGACGAACTGGCATGTGTTTATTTATCTATCTTTGTGCCGGGTTTCCCTGTGCGCAGACGGCTACTCATCCATGATGATAACCTCAGGACCAACGGCAAATTTTTGATTCGCGCGAGTTGGTTGTTCTAATGGAACTCTGGCAGTCTGTCAAGCCTGCCCTCCAACTATTTTTATTTCAGGAGAACTTTATTTTTACGGATTTCCCGGCATGCAGGCTGTCAACCAATGTGGGTGCAACCGGCTTGGTTTCCGGAGCAGGCTCCCCGCTCAATGCGTTTTTCAGGGCCCCTTCGACGAGTTGAGCACAGTGAATTTTCATCGGCGGCAACGGGCCAAGAGGCTCGGAAAGCGCTTCACCAGACATGGCCAAGGCTTCTTGAGGCGTTTTGCCTTTGATAAGCTCCGTGGCCATACTAGCAACGGCAATAGCCGTTTGGCATCCGAATGACTGAAATGTGGCTTTATCAATAACCCGCCGACCTCCGTCCTCGCGAAACTTGATCCACATGCGAAGCATGTCCCCACAGTCGCTGCTGCCGGCTGTGCCAACGGCATCGGCACCGGACATTTCTCCGAGGTTTTGAGGATTGCGAATCGCGTCGTCGATTTTTTCTTGGGTGTTCATTCCGTAGTGTAGCGTGGGAGATTGGGATCAACTTCGCAACTCCAGGCATCAATTCCACCACGGAGCGCGCGGGTATTTTCAAATCCATGACCGGCAAAATAGGCAGCTGCATCGAGGCTGCGAGTGCCTTGATGATCCACAAGGATGAGCATCGTGTCTTTGGGCCAATGACTCATGATTTCTTGAATCAGTTCCTGACTAAAAATCAGCGACCCTGCAATATGAACAGCCTCAAACTCCTCACGGGTTCGAACATCCAGCAAACGAGCCCCGGCATCCTTGATCGCAAGCGCCGTATCGGCTGGGGATATAAAAACACGTTCATCCTGCTCATGAGCCTCGAGAATCTTGGCAATGGCATCCTGTGGATCGATCCCGTCATTCCTTGCACAAACGCCCTCGAGAGTTTCATCAGGTTGAAATCCACAACTCGCACAGCCCCCAATGTGGTAATGCCGGAAAAGCGCCCGCTGAGCGCCCGGACAAACCTCCAAAAGCTCATGCATTGTGATCGTCGGTAAAATCGTCATGGCCAAAAAACGTAGAGGATTTTTCCCTTCATGCGATGGATTTTTAAAGGGAGCACCGCCCTTGACCAGTCTGGCGTGCCGCCCTATTCACATCAGACGCCAATCTTCCGGCCCGCATTCCAATCATTCTCCATTTTCGAATTTCATGAAAAAGAAAGTCCTGATCACCATCCTTTGCCTCGTTGCGTTGATAGCCATCGTGATTGGCATAAAGGCATGGCAAATCGTTTCGCTCATTTCCACAGGCAAAAAATTTGAAATGCCACCGTCATCCGTTCTGGTAACGGAAGCCATCACCAAGTCATGGGCTCCCACATACGACACCGTTGGCACCATTGCGCCGGTTCAAGGAGTCACTGTCGCCAACGAACTCCCAGGAAAAGTTGAGAAAATCCATTTTGAATCCGGGGCATCCATTCGGGCGGGAGACATTCTTGTTTCCTTGGATAAATCAAGTGAAGAAGCACAACTCC
>JBEIMO010000033.1:0-13016 GCA_040378625.1 Verrucomicrobiia bacterium
CTCCACGTGTGAATTGATAACAAACGCACCCCCAGTGCGGCAGCCAAGTGCATCGGCCCACTATCCACACTCGCAACAAACTGCGCCCCACGAAGAATGCCGATCAACTCGCTGAGATCGGTTTTTCCCAGCAGATTGACGCAACGCGGACCATGGTCAGCGGAATAGTCGCCAACACCCACCAGAACGATCCGCATCGGGGACGACTCTAAAAATGCATCCACGAATGCGGCGATCGACTCGGCATCAAGCGATTTTCCCGCCCCCCGCGCAAAGGGATGCAGGACAACATACGGCTCGGCAGGATCAAACGCCGAACAAGGACGCCCCGGCGGAATGAACCACTCCGGATCCTCTGGGCGAGGGATTCCTAAAGCCGACAAACTGCGCAAATACCGCGTTACAGCATGTTCATTTTTTTCAACAGGCACTGAGTCGGTGTAAAAAAATCCAGCGCCCTCGCGAGCATCACTCAAGCCCACAACCCGACGCGATCCACTGCAAAAGGCCATCAATCCACTGCGAAGAAGGCACTGCAAATCCAGAACCACCTCGGCCCGAAGGTCACGCAATTTGCGATACCATTTGATTGCCTGTAAAAATCCCAGCCCGCGAAAGTCACCGCGAGGAAACGTATGAATCCGTGAAATAGCCGGGTTCTGCTCCAACAGCGGCATCCAGCGAGGATCAACCACCCATGTGATTTCGGTATCCGGCCAAGCGCGGTGAATTGCGTCGGCAACTGGTAGGGCATGGATCACATCCCCCATAGATCCCGGCTTGATCAACAAGAGGGATGCCGGAGGATTGAGAAAATCAGTCGACACAGCGCTCAAAAACTAACGTCCGTTTGCAAGGCGCAATGCGAGTTTTTCGGGGAGTCCGGCCGCATAAATCGCCGCTTGGGCACCTTCGATATCGTATTCGATGCGACGCAGAGTCACCTCGTTGCTATCGGTATCATAAATGCAATAAGCCGCCCGCCAATCCCCATCGCGCGGCTGCCCGACACTGCCGACGTTGATGAGATATTTTTTATTTTTTTCGATAGTGAGGATGTCGAGCATTTCGGTGTGCACCTCTCCATCACGCACGTAGACCTTGGGCACATGGGTGTGACCGAAGAAGCAAATCACCGTGCGTTGGTAACTGAAGCTCGCCGCAGCATCGAGTTGTGTTCCAACGTATCCCCACATTTGCGGGGTATCGAGCGTTGCGTGGACAATCGTAAAATCCCGAACCTGACGTTGCAGGCGCAATTCCCGCAGCCACTCGATATGCTCCGGCGGCAACTGGTCGCGCGTCCAAGCGATGGCCTCCTCCGCCAGAGGATTCAGTCCCTCCTGCACCGCATCCAAAGAAACCAATTCGTCGTGATTTCCTTTAACAACCGGACAGTCGAGCTGATAGATCATTTCCACACATTCCCGAGGATACGCGTTGTAGCCTACAATGTCGCCGAGGCAGACATAATGCGTGCAGGAGCTTTCCTCCGCATCCCGCAGCACTGCTGTGAGGGCATGAAGATTGGCATGAATGTCTCCGAGAATCGCAAAACGCATGGGAAATTAGTTCTGGGCAGGACGTGATTCTACGCGCTCGGCTTGAGGAATATCCAGCCTCTTCTCCATATCCTTGAGAAGATTCACAAGGGAGGGCAGGCGCTGCTTTTCTCCTTTCAGGTAGAGGGCGCGAAGGTATTCGTAGGCCTCGCGTTCACGACCGGGGCATTTTGCCAATTCATATCCCACGAAGCGCGCAGAGTAGGATGGCGCATCCGGAAATTCGGACGCCTGCCGGAAAGCCTCCGCCGCGCCGCAATGATCCTCAAATTTATCCCTCAATAAAACTCCGAGCTGAAGATAAAGCTGATAGCGATCCGGGTTGTTACGAATTCCGCGCTCGAGAAAATCCCTCCCCAACTGGAAATAGGCACGCTGGGCGCGAATGCGGAGCGCCTCGCTCGGTTGTTTTTCATTTTGCATCGCGGCGATCGAGGCATTCCACGCCATGTGCCATGCGGCCAAATCCCAATACAAAAGCGAACGGGGCTGAAGTGTGGTGACGGTATCGAACAGACCTGCCATGCGACCCCACTCGGTATTTTCCCAAGCGGTGTGCGCCTGGATCCACAGCAAAGCAGCCAGCGGCGAGCGGAATCCACTCAGCGCCGCAAGAAACCCCGACTGACCGATGCGCTCTCGCAATCCGATATTCAATGATGTTTTTCGAAAATGGGCGGTCTGCGCCTGACGTGCGACGAACCCCTGCAATGGCAACATGGCTGCCCCAAAAACCAGCAGGAGAACGATCGCCAATACCTTCGGCAGGTTCATAACTCGCGACCTGAAAACACCAGCGCAGCCAAGGAAAAATAAACAGCGATATAAAGAACTCCCAATCCCAGCGTGCTCGCAAACAATGTCAATGGGACAGCAGCGCCTGCAATGATGTCATCCGTCAAATTGAACGCCTGCAAATCCGGAAAAACCAGCGAAACGACCGCCACCAGCACTCGCGACCACCATTGAACATCAACCCCCGAGAGCCAGTATTCCCTCGCGGTGGATTGCAGGTGACCGATGAAATAAAGGGCCGTCGCCATGAGAATCGCAAAGATGGAAGAGGTTGCGAAGGTCGATAGAAACAACGTCAGCGCGGCCAGCAGAGCGGATTTAATGAAGATAATCACGATGCCCGGCACGAGGTTGATATGGAATGTCGCGGAGGTGACCTCCTTTATAGCCAGAGCCAGTTCCTCGGGAGAAGCCGCCGCGAGTTGAGCCCGTGTTTCAGCAATCACATGGCCTTCACGAATCCATAGAACGGCCAGAAACAAACCAGACATCAACAAAACCGAAGCAGCCAGCAATGCGAAGATTCCGCCGAGTTTTCCCAGCAGATAGCAAGCACGCGGCACCGGTTTCGCCAGAATCGTGTAGATCGTGCGGTCCTCGATATCCTTTGGCAAAAAATTGGCTGTGGCGAGAATCGCAATGATGGAACTGAAAACCGACATCGCCCCGAGCGAGATGTCCTTCAACATTTGGAACTGCTCTTGAAATGAAAACTTCGCCATGAACGCGGAGTTTCCAATGATCAGCAGCGCGAAGATCAGCAGAAAGTAGAAAACCTTCTGACGGACAAGCTCGGTGAACGTGTTCCGAGCGATGGCCAGAGCTACGCTGAGAAGTTTCATGAGCGGATCGAATGGTGGCGAATGGCAAAGGATGTTCCGACATCCTTGCCAGCGAGTGCCGCCGCGATCTGGCCGGGTTTCCGTCCATCCAAAATATGTGCAGGAATTCCTGCCGCGCAGGCTTTGCGGACCGCTTCCAGCTTGGTTTTCATTCCCCCGACGGATTCCTCGCCCTTGTCCTCGCGCACAAACCGGAATGCCTGGGAGATGTCCTGAACCTTGGCCACGCGGGAACCATTCGCATCCTGGAGTCCATCGACACTAGTGAGAATAATGAGGTGGTTCACCTGAGCGAGAACCGCGACTTCCGAGGAGAGACGGTCATTATCACCGAAGCGCAACTCCTCAACAGCCACCGAGTCATTTTCATTGATGATCGGCACCACACCGCATTCGAGAAGGCGGTCGAGCGTGTTCCGCGCATTCTCGCGATGCATGAGGCTGTCGATATCGCCGTGTGTGAGGAGCAACTGGGCGACACTCAAATCATGTTTACGGAACGAAGTCGCGTAGAGGCGCATCAATTCTGGCTGACCCGCTGCTGCGCAAGCCTGTTTTCCGGGAAGGTCGGCTGGCCGTTGCTTGAGCTTGAGAACACGAACCCCGGCTGCGATCGCGGCGCTGCTGACCAAAATGCAGGCATGTCCGGCCTTTTGAAGTTCCGCGACCTCTTCCGCGATGCGCGTGAATTGGGCTGTGTCGAGGGATTTTCCCGCAGGGGTGGAAAGAACTCCCGTGCCGAGTTTGATGACTATTCGCTTCATGGTGTGGCAATCATTTGAAGAAATCCGCTCTCGAGTGCAAGCGCCTCCTGCACCCCAGCGGAGAGTAGACGCCGCGTGCGCTCGAGGGCGTCGAGGCGCTTGAGGAGAATTTTGGAATCATTCGCCTCGGCCAGACGCTTCGCAAATTCCGAGCAGGGGACTTCGGGTTGAAGATGGTGACGCAGTGCGGCGGCGAGAAGTTCGCCAAGGCCCGCCAAAAAACGTTGCCGTTCGCGGACCACGAGTGCCTCGCTTTGGGCTTTGATTTGATCCTCGCGCGTGTCTTTCCAGCTTTTGTCCATCGAATCGCGATATTGTTTAAGCTGTTCCTTGAGCTCCGCACCGAGTTCATCGGTCACATTTTCGCGAATCCCGGCGATGGCATTTTGAAAAAATCGGGTAAAGCGCAACGCCGCCCCGGCATCCGGTCCGCCTTTTTGAAGAAGCGCTTCGGCAAACGCGGCAACGACCGCCTCGCTCTGCGCATCCTGAACGGCAACCGGCGGAGCCAACAGGGGAACCGTGATGCATCGCGAGAGAATCGTCGTCAAAACGGCATCCCGCAGCGTCGTCGTAAGAAGAATATGACATCCGGCCGGCGGTTCCTCGAGGGTCTTGAGAAACGCGTTGGCCGCCTGCGGTTGCAATCGGTCAGCGTCATGCAATATCGCCACCTTGTGTTTTCCAAGGAGCGGCTTCATCTGCAACGAATGCTCCAAGCCACGGATTTGCTCGGTGACAATGCGGCGGGATTTCGATTCCGGCGAAACCTGATAGAGATCCGGATGGGTGGCCGCATCGGCCGACTTCACCCCGAGAATCAATGCGGCCAATTCCATCGCCAACCACGCTTTGCCCGCCCCTGCGGGTCCGGTTAACAAATAAGCATGAGCCAAACGTCCCGCTTTACGGGCATCGGTCAGTCGCTCAAATGCTCTCTCTTTAGGAAGGGCCATGGAGGCGCGATCCTCGCCAATTCGACGCGACACGTCGATTTATTTTCAAAAATCAGCGATAGGGTCTCATCCGCGGCGGAGGCACAACGCCTTGTCCCCAGAATGGCCAATCGTTCCATTGCTGCGAGGCGTTCCATCTCATCTCGGCCGCCTGCATGTTGAAATTGGCGATTTGTTGCTGCAAAACGAACTGCTGGTATTTGGCGTAGCACTCCTGATTTCCAGTGAAGAGTAGATTTTGCACCGGATCGGCATAGGCATAATGCACATCATCGCCCTTCAATTTCCGGACAATCGTGAAAGGCGGCAGGGCAGCGAGGGATTGCTGGCGTTCGACGGTAGTGGCCGGAATAACTTTGAATCCCGACGCGCAGAGCAATCGCTCGGCATTTGCCCGTTGCGCGCTCTCCATAGACGCACATCCAGCAAAGACAAGCGCCACCAACGGTAAAAATCGGATCGCTTTCATGGCCACAAAATCACCGCAAATCCCAGAACGCGAAAGTAGAAATATTCCCGACCACGAATAGCCACCCAAAATCCCCCATCGATCCGAGCTTGCACGGGAATTCCTTGAAGATAAGTTCATACCTGATGGCGGACGGTCGCTCCGTGCGTGCCGCAAGGCCGTGGGGAGAGGAAAGTCCGGACACCATAAGGCAGCATGCCGCGTAGAATACGCGGGAGGCCGAAGCGAAAGTTTCAGCCGACGGAAAGTGTCACAGAAAATAAACCACCTCCGGGCGAAAGTCCGGCGGCAAGGGTGAAAAGGCGGGGTAAGAGCCCACCGCCCCGAGCGCAAGCAAGGGGGCATGAAAAACCCCATGTGGTGCAAGACAGAACAGGAGGGACTGGGCCGCCTGCCCGCTCCGCCGCGAAAGCGGATGAGAACCCTCCGGGTATTAGTCGCAGTTCGCAAGAACTGCCCCCACCGCAAGGTGTGGGGCAAGACAAATGACCGTCCAAGCCCGTGGCGAAAGCCATTGGCCGGACAGAATCCGGCTTACAGCCATCCCCAAGCGGGGACGTTCCGGCAACGGAGCGTCCCCGTCCATTTTTCGTGTGACAAAAAAATCGAACGGAATTTCTTTCCTTCCCGTTGGACTTGGTCATCATATTTGGACCTCTCCAAGAAAAAACCACCATTATGCCTGTCACAGCCAAAGGACTCGAAGGAATCGTCGCCAACTCAACCAACCTCAGTGAGGTTCTCGGACAAGAGGGCGTTCTCATCTACGCCGGTTACAACATCAACGAACTCGCCGGCAAAGCCAGTTACGAAGAGGTCATCCACCTCCTCTGGCACGGTGAACTTCCGAATCGCACCCAACTGGACGCACTTTGCAAAAAGCTTCGTTCCTCCCGCGAGTTGCCACAGAACGTGATCGATTTCCTCCGCACCGCGCCGAAGAACGCCGGTCCAATGGACGTGATCCGCACTGCGGTTTCGATGCTGGGTCTCTATGATGGCAATCCGAAGGATGAAAGCGCTGCAGCAAACTACGAGCGCGCGGTCAGCATCACGGCAAAAATCGGCGTTATTGCCGCTTATTTCCATCGTGCCCGCAAGGGTCTCGACCTGCCACCCGTTCGCACCGACCTCAGTGAAGCCGCCCATTTTCTCTACCTCCTCAACGGCACCGCACCGACTGCCGAAGCGACCCGCACGCTCGACGTCGCCTATGTTCTCCATGCCGACCATGGCATGAATGCCTCGACATTCTCGGCCCGCGTGACCATCGCCACGCTCTCCGACATGTATTCGGCGATCACATCCGCCATTGGAACCCTTAAAGGCCCGCTCCACGGCGGCGCCAACGAAGGTGTCATCCATATGCTGCAGGAAATCGGCAGCGAAGATAAAGTGGACGCCTGGGTCGAAGACGCCCTCGCGAATAAGAAAAAAATCATGGGCATCGGCCACCGCGTTTACAAAGTGCTCGATCCCCGCGCCCCACACCTCCGCGAAATGGCAATCGTTCTCAGCAACCAACTCGGCGAACCCAAGTGGATCCGCATGAGCGAGCGGATCGCCACCATCATGCGTGAACGCAAGGCGCTCAATGCCAACGTCGATTTCTACTCCGCCACGGTTTATTATTCGATGGGCATTCCCACCGATATGTTTACGCCGATTTTTGCCATCGCCCGCACTTCGGGATGGACCGGCCACGTGATGGAACAACTTGTCGACAACCGACTCTACCGTCCGCTCAGCGAATACACCGGACCAGCGATCGGCAAACAATACGTTCCCGTCGATCAGCGTCCATGACGCCCCGCCTGAAGGCACGCGGTCTCCAGCGTTCCTTTCGGATCGGAGGCTCACAAATCCAAGTCCTCAGGGGAATCGACCTCGACATCGCCCCGGGCGAATCGGTTTTCCTTTGCGGTGCGAGCGGAGCGGGTAAAACCACGCTGCTTTACACTCTGGCTGGCCTCGAAGCCCCTGAGGGAGGAACAGTGGAATTTGAGGAGCATTCGCTCTTCCAACTTTCTGGCAACGCCCTCGCTCGGCTCCGCAATCAGCGGATGGGATTTGTTTTTCAATCGTATTTCCTCTTACCCGAACTGACCGCTCTCGAGAATGTTTTGGTGCCTGCGATGATTGGTGGGAAATCAGCTACCGACCGCGCGACCGACTTGCTGAATCGCGTCGGCCTAAAAGACCGCATGCACCACTTGCCATCGGAACTGAGCGGCGGCGAACAACAACGCGTCGCCATCGCCCGTTCGCTGATCAATGATCCCGCCATCCTCTTTGCCGATGAACCCACAGGAAATCTCGACTCCAAAAACGGCGAGGTGATTATCGCCCTCCTGCTCGATTTGGCGAAAGATGGCGGCCGCACGCTGGTCGTGGTCACTCACGACGAACGCCTGGCCAGCCGGGGAGATCGACTTGTTCGCATTGTGGACGGCCGCATCGCCGGAAATTAAGGCATGCCGCTCGATTACCCCTCTCCATTTATCCAGCTCACCAAAGAACTGCGCCGCCTGCCCGGCATTGGCCCCCGCAGTGCAGAGCGATGCGCGCTGTGGTTGTTAAGCCACAAAGATGCCCGCCCCACGCAGCTTGCGGAGGCGCTTACTTGCTCGACCGCATCGGTTCGACCCTGTGAAAAATGTGGGTTTTTTGCCACCGAATCGCTCTGCGAAATTTGCCTCCAACCCTCGAGGCATGGTCGTGAAATCTGCGTTGTCGAGCAATCCACCGACATCCTTCCCCTCGAGCGCAGCGGAATTTTTTCGGGCCTGTATCATTCCCTCGGTGGCCGTCTTGCGCCATTGGATCATGTCGGCCCCGAGCATCTCCGCATTGAACCGCTCCTACAGCGCATCCGCTCTGAGCATCCCACGGAAATCATCCTCGCCCTGAGCGCGGATGTGGAAGGCGAAGCCACGACAAATTTTTTGATCGAAATGATCGCGCCCCTCGGGGTTAACGTCACCCGGATCGCCCATGGACTGCCCGCCGGCGGCGGACTGGAACACGCGGATCAACTGACCTTGCAGCGGGCGCTCAGCGGACGTCGCCCGGCCTGATTTTTTTAAGAGTCGCTTTCGGAAAAAATCCGCTCGATCGCTTCGGCCACATTCGCCGCGATGAAATCGGCTCCTGACCTGACGTGCTTTTCCCCGTAACCGGTGCGAACGAGGATTGTCCGACACCCCGCCGCGCGACCGCACTGCACATCAATATCCTTGTCGCCGATCATCCACGAATTCGCGAAGTCGATGCCATGATCGCTCGCTGCCTCCTCCAACATTCCAATACCCGGCTTGCGTCGGGCCGTCGGCTGAGACGATGGATCCGCGCAGAAATAAACAGCGTCGATCGCGCCATCGAGTTGCCGCATCAGTTCGGCATTCACCGCCTCATATTGCGCTGGGGTTATTTTCCCTGATCCCAAGCCGCTCTGGTTGGTGATGATGATATTCAGCCATCCAGCAGCACGGAGTCGAAGAAGACCTTCCGCCGCCCTTGGAATTGCGCGGACATCGTCCGGGTTGTTACAGTAGTGGACTTCTTCCATCAACGTCCCGTCACGGTCGAAGAAAATCGCGCGGCGTTTAGGCATTTTTTCTTAAGGCCTGCTGCAATTCCTCCGCCGTGAGCGTGGCTGTTCCGAGTTTCGCCACAACAACGCCGCTGGCGTGATTCGAGATTTCCGCCGCCTCGTCGGGAGTTGCTCCAGCACAGATCGCCAGTGTGTAGAGCGCGATCGCCGTATCCCCTGCGCCCGAAACGTCGAACACTTCCCGCGCCCGAGTCGGCGTGTGATAGGGAGGAACGTCTTTGCGAAATAAAATCATCCCGTGCTCGCCCAAGGTCACCAGCAAGCTTGGCAAATCCCATTTTTTCAAAAGATAGGCTCCGACCTGTTGAAGAGCAGCATCCGCAAGCGTATCGTCTATCGCCCCAGGATCGCGCATTCCAGCCATAGCAAATGCTTCCAGGCGATTGGGTTTTAAAAGATCAATACCCTTCCAATCTAACGGATTTCCGGGATTGGGATCTGCAGAAATAAATTTCCCCGCCTGCCGCGCTATGGTGGTGACGCGATCTTTCAATTCCTGACCGAGAAATCCTTTGCCGTAGTCCTCAAAAATGACCGCATCAACTGCTGGAATGAGTTGGGAGATCACCCCACATGCTTGGTTGATGATATCTTCCGTAACCGCAGCTCGGCACTCGCGATCCACTCGAACAACTTGTTGTTGGCGGGCGACGATTCGGGTTTTTACAATCGTCATTCTGGTTTCATCGGCGACAAGGGCATCGGTCGTGATGCGTTCCTCCGCGAGCAAGTCCCTCAAGCGACCCGCGTGCACGTCCGTTCCTACAAGGCCGCAGAGGTGGACCCCCGCGCAGAACGGTCTCAAATTTCTCGCCACGTTCGCTGCCCCGCCGGGATAAGAGGACTCCTCCTGCACCTCGACAACCGGAACCGGCGCCTCCGGGGAAATGCGCGAGACGCGTCCCCAGACGAACTCATCGAGCATCACATCGCCAACGACAAGCAGGCGACTTTTGGATGCGGCGGCAAGAAGATGTTGTAATCTTTCGGGATTCATACCAATTTATAACTGAGTTCTATCTGGAGCTCGCCCGCACAACAAAGCTCAAATTTTGAAAATGCCGAATATCCTAAAGCCGGTGACCGTCGCACTCCTCCTCGCGACGCATTCGGTTCTTTGCGCCCAACAGGGCCCGGAAACCGTGGATCTCTCCGCATTTCCAGCCCGTTCCATCGACAACGTGGTTGTTCCTGTTCCAAGTGAGGTGTTTCTGGTTCTCGATAAACTGGGAAATCCCAACTGGCGCGGTGAAATGCGCGAAAACCTCGGACGCCAAACGGGAAACCGCGCTCAAGTCGCCCTTCTTCTCGGCACCGTCATTGCGGAAGGCTTCGTGGCCGTGGAGGCCGAAGATCCCGAAAAAGTGAAAGACATCGGCCGCCGGGTTCTCACCCTTTCCAAAGCCATCAACGTGGAAAAAGCGGTGCTCGAACGCAGCAAGAGCATCACCGATAAAGCCGATCTCAAGGAATGGAAAGCCGTCCGCAAGGAATTTGACGGAGCTTTGCAGGATGTGAAGGGCGCCATGAAGGAACTCGGTGATGACGACCTCGCCCAACTCGTGAGCGTGGGTGGTTGGATTCGTGGAACCGAGGTTCTCACATCCATCGTCCGCAAAAGCTACACTCCGGATGGCGCGGAACTTCTTCACCAACCCGCTCTGCTGAACTTTTTCTCCAAAAAACTGGAGTCGATGACGAATAAACGCCTCGCTGGCGACGAACTGGTTTTGCGCATCCGCAAGATGCTGACGGCCATCAAACCGCTCATCGGCGATGTCGAGGGATCCGTGATCCCATTGGAAAACGTCAAAAAAATCAACCAACTGACGCGCGACATCGTGGCCAGTATCACATCCAAGGAGGCTTAATTTTTGTGAAAAAATTTCTCGCCACGATCCTGCTTGCCGCCTCCCTCTCTGCGGCATTTGCCTACGTGGATGACGCCCTCTCCTTTGCCCATGAAGCCGCCAACCCGTATGTCAAAAAAGGCTTCAGCGTGCGTGAGGACGCCTGGGGCGGTGATCTGGGCGTCAAGGATCAGCAGGCTGTCCAAGCTCAGCTTTTCAAAGGCAACGAATACTGGTTTTGTCTCGGCACCGACGTCAAAGGCGCTGTCCTCACGCTCAATATCTATGATTCCAAAGGGAATCTGGTGAACGCCGAAGTCACCCATTCGGGGAAGTTAACTGCTGTTCGCGTGGTTCCCCAAAAAACCGGAAGCTATTTTGCCATTATCACTGTGGTGAAATCCCCGCAGGAACGCACCGGTTGGGCAGTAGTCTACGCCTACAAGTGATTTCGGCCCTCTGAATGGAAACCATCACGCTGGAATTTGAGAATGCCCGCACCGCTCAGGCTCTCCATGGCGGCGATCCCAAGCTTCTTCATGATCTCGAAACACGCCTGAACGTCCGCACAACGGCGCGCGACGGGTGGATTCGGATTGAAGGTGAAAAGCCAGACATCGAACGGGCCCGTGATGTCTTTGATCAACTCCACGCAGCAACCAAACGCGGAATCACCATTCACCGGCATGAGTTCCAGCACGCCTTGGAATCCGCCGCGAGCGATGGCAACACCGAATCACTCAAAAGCCTTCTCGATACGCGCATCCAATGTTCGCCGCGCAAGCCTCCGGTCGTCCCTCGCACTCTAGGCCAGAAATCCTACGTTCAATCGATCCTTAGCCATGAAATCACTTTCGGCATTGGACCAGCGGGAACAGGAAAAACCTACCTCGCCGTAGCTTCAGCCGTTGCCGCACTCAAACAAGAAAAGATCAGCCGCATCGTCCTGACCCGCCCAGCCGTGGAAGCTGGAGAAGCCTTGGGATTTCTTCCGGGCGACCTCGAAGAAAAAATCCTTCCCTATCTGCGCCCGCTCTACGATGCCCTGAACGATCTCCTCGACCCCGAGGAGCTGCAAAAAATGATGGATCGAAACATCATTGAAATTGCCCCGCTCGCCTACATGCGCGGCCGCACGCTGAGCAATTCGTTTGTCATTCTCGACGAGGCGCAAAATACGACCGCTGAGCAAATGTTCATGTTTCTCACCCGCATCGGCATTGGCTCCCGCTGCGTCGTGACCGGCGACGTAACCCAAACCGATCTCCCCCGCAACAAACTCAGCGGCCTGGTTGAAGCCGTCAGTGCTCTTCGCGAAGTGAAAGGAATTGGCATGCACTTTTTCAACGAGAAGGATGTCGTGCGTCACCCGCTCGTTCAGGCGATCATTCTCGCCTACAAAGACCACCGGGGCTCCCGGGAAAGCAGGATTTGATATGTTAGGATTTTTTAAACGCTGGCGGCTTGTCGGAAAAGGAATGGATTGCGGAAAACGCCGACGCAAAATCGAAGAAAGCAATCTTCTCGAAACACTCGAAACCGGCTGGCTCTTGCGCTCCATCCTTCTCGCTGCTTTTGTCATCGGCCTCGCCGCCCTCATTTTTACTGGCGTCCAAGATGAACCCGCCAAAAAGTTCCTCCTCTGCCTGCTCATTTTTGTAACCGCCGTCGCCCAGCTTTGGATCAACCACCCGCAGACGATGGCCAAAAATTCCCGACTCTGCGTGCTTCTGGGCGTCCTGCTCACGCAGTTGGCGGTGATCAAAGTCATCCTCACCCAAGCCGCCTCAGGAAATATCGACCTGCAACTGGCTCCGCTGCTGGTCCCCTACGCCTTCGCGCCCCTCATTTTGTCCGTGTTACTTGGGCGCAACCACGGGATCTACGCCGCCGTCTTTGCCAGCCTTTGGGGATCACTCCTGGTTGGCCGTATTGACCCGGTTTTTCTGGTGATTTCGCTGATCACCGGATTCATCGCCGTCTTTGTAACCCTTCAAGTGCGCCGCCGCAGCCGCCTTGTTCGAGCCGGTGTTTACGTCGGTTTGGCGACTTGGATTCTTGCCGCAACCTTCGGTCAAATCGGACCTGTCGTTTGGGAAATGCCCTCGCAAACCGACTGGCGTATGATTGCCTGGCAGAGCTTCGCTGCAATCGCGACCGGCATC
>JBEIMO010000034.1:0-12902 GCA_040378625.1 Verrucomicrobiia bacterium
CAAGGAGACCGTAGAGGCTATTTTGCACTACAGAAATTCCAAGACCCGAGCTTATGGCACGGCGTTGGTTGTTTTGGTTGTAGGACTCGCGTTCTACGTGACGAGCGTGATCACTTACTTGATTGTCGCTGCCCCTGCAGGCTGATTCGATTTTATTGGTTTTGCGGTGCTATCCGCTCTCCAAAAATTGAGGAGCCAACGCGGATGATGGATGCCCCTTCTTCGATGGCGATTTCAAAATCACCGCTCATCCCCATGGAGAGTTCCGGAAGTTGAGCTCCGCTAATTTTTTGCAACTCATCGCGGAGTTTCTTTAATCCTGCAAAGCAGGGTCGGGCTGATTCTGGATTATCGCTATAGGGGGCCATGGTCATCAGCCCTTGGATTTGAATGTGTGGAAGGCTTAAAAGCTCATTCAGTGAGTATCGAAGGGCGTCAGGAGAAAACCCAAATTTGGATTCCTCGCCGGAGACATTGACCTCGAGCAATATGTTGGCAGTCAGATTGAGTTCTCCAGCAATGCGGCTCATTTGACGGGCGAGGTCGAGATTGTCGATACCGTGAAAGAGGGCGAAATGCGGGAGGGCTTTGCGGATTTTGTTAGTCTGCATGTGGCCGATAAAATGCCACTCCGCTTCGCTCGGAAGTTCGGGAATTTTTGGCAAAGCATCCTGAACGCGATTTTCTCCAAAAACGTGTTGGCCAGCATCCCATGCGAGGCGAATGATTTCAGATACATACGTCTTTGAGACTGCAACGAGGCGGATTTGCGAGGCATCGCGCCCGCAGCGCGTTGCGGCGGTTGCGATGCGGTGACGGATGGATGCGAGATTTTCAGAGACCCTGTTCATTGGTTGTATGGAATTGCATACAATTGCTGACTACCCATCAAAAGCCATTTTCGGTATATTCGAGTTAATTCACTTTTCTCCATATGCATCCCGAAAAATTCACCATCAAACTTCGTGAGGCACTCAACACGGCACTTGAGATGGCTTCGAAAAATGAAAATCCAGAAATTGCCTGCGAGCATTTCTTTCTCAGTCTTCTCGGCCAATCCGAAGGACTGACTCGTCCGCTTTTGGAAAAACTGGGCGTTTCGATTCCCGCCTTGGAGGAACGCCTGAATAAAGCGGTGTCGGCATTTGCCCGGGTTCGCGGGGCGGCCCAGCCGCAAATTTCTCAAGAACTTCGCCAAGTTTTAAGCGCGGCGGAATCCGAGATGTCTAAACTGAAAGATGAATTTCTCAGCGTGGAGCACTTTCTTCTCGCGCTGATGGCCTCGTCATCGAGTGCTGCAAAAATGCTCAAGGAAAGCGGCGTTTCGCATGACCGTCTCATGCAGGCCCTCGCTGTGGTTCGTGGCAGCCAGCGGGTCACCGATGAAAACCCCGAGGGGAAATACCAGACCCTCGAAAAATACGGTCGCGATCTCACGGCACTGGCGCGGAAGGGTAAGATTGATCCTGTGATTGGGCGTGATGAGGAGATACGCCGAACGATGCAAGTTCTCTCCCGCCGCACAAAAAATAACCCTGTTCTCATCGGCGAGCCAGGCGTTGGAAAGACTGCGATTGTCGAGGGTTTGGCCCGCCGGATTGTGAGCGGCGACGTGCCGGAATCTTTAAAAAACAAGCGCCTCATCGCAATGGATATTGGTTCGATGGTCGCCGGCGCCAAATTTCGTGGAGAGTTTGAAGATCGTCTTAAGGCCTTTCTCAAGGAAGTCACTGCCAGCGAGGGGGAGGTGATATTGTTTATCGACGAGCTGCACACGATCGTGGGAGCAGGTGCTGCCGAGGGTTCAATGGATGCTTCAAATCTTCTAAAGCCGCAATTGGCTCGGGGTGAACTTCGCACGATTGGCGCAACGACTCTCGATGAATACCGCAAATACATTGAAAAAGATGCGGCACTCGAACGTCGATTTCAACCTGTGATGGTCGGAGAACCCAGTGTGGAGGACACGATCGCGATTCTTCGCGGATTGAAGGAACGCTATGAAGTTCACCACGGCGTGCGTATTCAGGATGCGGCAATCATTGCCGCTGCTGTGCTGAGCAATCGTTATATCAGTGACCGGTTTTTACCCGACAAGGCGGTTGATCTCATGGATGAAGCTGCCTCTCGGTTGAAAATCGAACTCGAGTCGCTTCCCACCGAGTTGGATCAGCTCGAGCGGCAAATCATGCAACTTGAAATGGAGCGTGAGGCACTCAAAAAAGAAAAAGATGCTGCCAGTCGCGAACGGTTGGAAAAGCTGGAGCGCGAGTTGGCTGAATTGAAAGAGCAATCATCTGCGATGCGTGCGCAGTGGCAGAAGGAAAAGCAGGAGATTGGAAAAACCCAGAAGGTTGCTGAAAAGATCGAACGTCTGCGCGCGGAACTCGAGCAGGCCCAGCGCCGAGGTGACCTGCATCGCGCGAGCGAAATTCAATACGGGCTCCTGCCCGATATGGAGCGCGAACTCAAAAAAATCGAACCGGGCGAAGCGAAGCCGCCGTCCACTATTTTACGTGAGGAAGTCACGGACGAGGACATTGCCAAAGTCGTTTCCACATGGACCGGCATTCCTGTTTCCAATCTCCAAGAGGGGGAGCGGGCGAAGTTGGTTAAAATGGAGGAACGCCTCATGGAGCGCGTCGTCGGCCAGCAACAGGCAATCAAAGCGGTATCCAACGCTGTGCGCCGCGCGCGCGCGGGACTGCAGGATGAGAATCGTCCGATTGGTTCGTTTCTTTTTCTTGGCCCGACTGGAGTTGGTAAAACCGAACTCTCTAAAGCACTCGCCGAATTTCTTTTTGATGACGAAAGCGCGATCATCCGCTTGGACATGTCGGAATACATGGAAAAACACACGGTCGCCCGCTTAATAGGCGCGCCTCCGGGTTATGTTGGTTACGAGGAGGGAGGACAGTTGAGTGAGGCTGTTCGCCGCAAGCCCTACGCGGTGGTGCTTTTTGATGAGATCGAAAAGGCGCACCCGGATGTTTTCAATGTCCTCCTTCAAGTTCTCGATGATGGACGAATCACCGATGGCCAAGGGCGCACGGTGGATTTTAAAAATACGGTCATCATTCTGACCTCCAATATCGGCAGCCAATACATCATGGAGGATTTGGCGAAGGAGGAGCGAAACCGTCGAGTCCAAGAGGCGCTACGTGCTCATTTCCGCCCAGAGTTTCTCAATCGCATCGATGAAATTATTATCTTCGACCGCCTCGATGGTTCGCAGATCACGATCATTGTGGACATTCAATTGCGTCGATTGCTGGAGCGCCTCGAACGGCAAAATATCACGCTCACGCTGGATGATTCCGCGAAGGCGTTCCTCGGTCGCGAGGGATACGATCCGGCTTATGGCGCCCGTCCACTCAAGCGGGTCATTCAACGCGAAATCCTCGATCCGCTTAGCCTTCAAATCCTCGATGGACATTTCGGCGAGGGGGATAAAATCAACGCCGCAGCGAATGGGGGCGGTTTGGTTTTTACCAAAGTTCCGCTGACCGCTTAACTCCTGCATGAAACCATTCTATCTTGATGGGGCTTGGCGGAAGTCTTCCGAATTAGAGGCCGTCCACAATCCTTGGTCGGGAGAAAAACTGGCGGATTTTTGTATGGCTTCGGTGAGTGATGTTGAGGCCGCCATTGTCAGTGCGCAGGATGCATTTCAGAAAACGCGCAAACTCTCGCCAGACTCGCGTGCGGCGACATTGGAAAAGGTCTGCCGATTGCTTCAGGAGCGACGAAAAGAGTTTGTGGAGGTCATTGTGGCGGAGGCGGGCAAGCCCGTCACTTTTGCCGAGGCTGAGGTGGATCGTGCCTGTCTTACTTTTCGCTTCGCCGCTGCTCAGGCTCTCACTGATGAAGGGCATGGAATCAACATGGAAGCCAGCGCGCCCGGTATGAATCATTTTGGCTTAGTGAAGCGATTTCCTATTGGAGTGATCCTCGGAATAACGCCCTTCAATTTTCCGCTCAATCTCGTTGCGCACAAAGTCGCTCCCTGTCTGGCAACTGGAAATACGATGGTTCTCAAGCCAGCGCTAAAGACGCCGCTGACCGCTTTGCTGCTCGCTCAAGTTCTCCATGATGCTGGAGTTCCTCACGGACAGGTGAATGTTGTGCCGTTCCGTCATGAGTTGATCGAATCATTGCTCTCAGATCCGCGCATCAAAATGCTGAGTTTTACGGGAAGCGTGGATGTCGGATGGAGCCTCAAGGGCAAAGCTCCCAAGCTGAAAGTCGTATTGGAACTGGGCGGAAATGCCGCAGTCGTTGTAGAGCCTGATTGTGAGTGGCGGGAAGCGATTCCTAAAATTGCACTGGCTGCCTATGGGTATTCCGGTCAGTCCTGTATTAGCGTTCAGCGGATTCTTGTTCATGAGGATATTTTTTCCGAATTCCGTCAGGAACTTTTAGGCTTCATTAAAGAAAAACTTATCGTGGGCGATCCAGCGCAGCGCGGAACTATTGTTGGGCCGATGATCAATGCCTCTGCCCGTGAAAAAATTGTTTCCTGGGTTAATGAGGCGACTCGCTCTGGCGCTTCACTTCTCACTCCGATTCATAAAGAAGGTCGTTCTGTCTTGGGGCCTGTGCTTATCGAAAATGTTCCTTCGGAATGTTCAGTCTGGTCCGATGAAGTCTTTGCCCCTCTCGCCGTTCTTCAGCCATATAGCGGTTATCCGGCCGCTTTAAAATTGGTTAACGCTTCCCGCTTCGGATTGCAGGCCGGCGTTTTTACCAACAACCTTCAAAAAGCCCTCCTCGCTTTTGAAGAACTCGAAGTCGGCGGGGTCATGATCAATCAAGTCCCCACCTTCCGAACGGAAAACATGCCCTATGGCGGAGTCAAAGACAGTGGCGCCGGCCGCGAGGGCATCCGCTACGCCATGGAAGAAATGACCGAGTTGCGAAGTTTTGTGGTGAATTGCAGGTGATTGCTGAGATCAACCGCAGTTTTTCTTTTGCAATTCCATCAACCTCTCGTAGAGCGGGTGGAGTCCTTCGGGGATGATGCGGGTTCCGCCGATGACGGCAATAAAGTTGGAGTCGCCGTTCCAGCGGGGGACGATGTGGATGTGGAGGTGGTCGTCAACTCCCGCGCCGGCGGCTTTGCCGAGGTTCCATCCGATATTAAATCCTTGGGCATGGACTGCCTTTTCGAGCAAATTTTGTGCAAGAATGGCAAGTTGCCACAGGTCGCTCATTTCTTGAGGAGTGACGTCCGCCATTTTGCAAATCTTGCGGTTGGGGACCGCCATGAGATGCCCCGCGGAGTAGGGATATTTGTTCATCACTAAAAAGGCGGTTTCACGGCGTGCGACAACGAGATGGGCGGCGTCATCATTCGTATTTGCGGCCTCGGATAAAAAATCCACACCACTTCTGTGTTCTGCTTGAAAATACTCCACGCGCCAAGGGGCCCAGAGAGCTTCCACTTTGTCTTTTGGAAAAGGTTCGTTCATAAAAAATGTCAGGGCTGGGTGGCATCCAGTAGAGCTTGGGCTGCCCGCTGGCTGGCTCCGGCGGCTTGAAGAGTGGAGACGACATTTTGAAGTTTCTTCGTCAGGTTGTCTCTGGCTTCGGTGTTCTTAAGTAGACGCAAGGCTTCGTTCGCCAGAGCCTCGGGGCACGCCTCGTTTTGGATGAATTCTTTAACGATGTGAGGCGCTGGTTTTGCGGTCTCACGCGGGTCTGCGGGAGGATGCGTCAGATAGTTGTTGAGAATATTGATGATGCCGAGCGCATTGACATCAACAAGTCGTCGTCCGACTTCGAACGTGAGCCAGGCGACTTTGTAAACCAATGCGTAGGGAAGGCCGAAGAATGCGGCTTCGAGCGTGGCGGTTCCTGAGCAAACAAGACCTGCGGTGGCGCGCTGCATCAAATCGTGTGCATTTCCTGATTTGATCGTGATAGGAAAATCAGCAGCCATTTCGCGCATACGTGCGGCTCGAAGATCGCTCGCCGCCGCTGCTTCGAATCGGATCTCGGGATTTGTCGCTGCAATCTTTTTCGCTGCCTCCAGCATCGCCGGGAAAATCCGTTTTACTTCGCGTTCCCGGCTGCCAGGGAAGAGGCCGAGAAGATTTTCTTCGCGCGGCACAAACGTGCGTTTCTTCTGCAAGGCTTCAAGTAGAGGGTGGCCGGTGAAAACAGTGTGCAGGCCGCTGGCCTCATACATTGGGGCCTCAAAGGGGAAGACGCAGATCATGAGATCGAGAATTCGCGCCATCTTGGGAATACGTGAGCGGTTCCAAGCCCAGACTTGAGGGCTGATGTAATAGAGAATCTTTCCTTCAAATCCGGAATCCCTCAAGGCGCGTGCAAGGCGGAGGTTGAAGCCCGGATAGTCAACCAGCACGACAGCATCAGGCTTTTGGCGGATGATCGCCTTCGTCTTGGAAAGTAACTTTTCACGGAAATAGCTGTAGTTTTTGAGGACATCCCAGAGACCTACGACGGCCGCGCGTTGAACCCAGTTGTCAAAGTCCGCTTGGCAAAGCGCCTCCATGCGAGAGCCCCCCGCTCCTCCGAATTTGGTTGCGGGGCGAATTTCCCGAATGGCCTGCATGACCTCAACCGCACGCGCATCGCCGCTTTCCTCGCCGGCCACAAACCACATGAAAAGGTCACTCATCGCATTTGAAATTCATTACCCCTGCATCATGCAAAAACCCGAGGGGAAATGTCACGCGCGGCCGCGTTCAATGCATGTTCATTTTGGTGGAGCCAACGAGAGCGGGCGATCCGCTCAGGCGTGGCCAAAGAAATCCGTAGATCGCCACAACGGCGAAGCAGACCAGAGGAACAGCGAATCCAAGGGACATGTTGTAGTGGTCGCCCACCCATCCCATCAGCTTGGGCAGAAGCGCGCCGCCCATGATGGCCATGACAATAAAGGACGAAGCGACTTTGGATTTTGTGCCCAATCCATGAATGCCCAGCGCAAAGATCGTCGGGAACATGATCGACATAAAAAAGAAGCTGAGAAACAGCGCGGCCAAGGATGACCAGCCCAGCTTCAGTGTGATGATCAGCATAAGGACGATGTTGATCGCGCCGTAAACACCAAGAGCAGTATGTGCCGCCACGCGATTCAGTAATCCTGCGCCGGTAAAGCGACCCAGCAAAAAGAGGGTGAATCCAAAATAGGCGAGAAGCTTCGTTGCGCCTTGTTCCGTAACGAACCATCCCCCGTCTCTTGCTTCCACTCCACTTGTGCCTCCGAGAATCCAAACGTTCGAAAGCGATGCGCCTACGGAGGGAATTTCCGAGACGATGTAGTTGATAAAAAAGCTGAAAATTCCTGCCTGTGCCGCCACATAGAAAAATTGTGCGGCAACGGCTCCGGCAAAATGTCCATGCGCCCAAAGAGGCTTCGTGGGCTCGTGGGCGCTGGATTGATGCGTGCTCGTATCACTTCCATCCAAATCTGGAATTTTAGCGAAAAGGAAAATGACGGCCAGAACCATGACGCCCGCCGCGATCCCTGCGTAAGGAATCCAGAGACTTTGGTGGGCCGCTTCGACGCCTTTATCGGAGTAAAAAAACATCCCGCCAATGATCGGTCCAAGAATCCAGCCCACTCCATTAAACGTCTGGGCGATGTTGATGCGAACCGCGGCAAATTGCGGAGCACCCAGAACCGTTGTGTAGGGATTTGCAATCGTCTCCAAAAAAGTCAGTCCCATCGAAATCACGCAGACTCCCAGTAAAAATGCCCAGAATGTGGAAATCGATGTTGCGGGGATGAACCAGAGACATCCAGCAGCAACAAGAAGCAATCCGCCAATAATGCCGCCTTTGTATCCGAGTTTGCGGGCGATCCAGCCGGCGGGCAGTGCCATCAGAAAATAGCCAAGGTAATGCGCAAATTGAACCCAAGCGGATTGGGCCTTCGTCAGGTGAAGATAGTCCTGAAAGTGTTTATCCATCACATCGATCATTCCGTTGCACAGCGCCCAAAGTAGGAAAAGCGAGCTGATAAGTGAAAAGGTTACGATGTGGTTTTGGCCATCAGCAGTGCGGAAGAGGGAGGGTTTCATAGAGGGTTGGAGACTTAAAAAATACTAATTTCTAATCACGAGGCTTGTCCATTATGATCCCGCGTTTTTTAAATCTCATTGCGTTTGGATTGAGGAATTGTTCTCAGCAAGAATTAGTGCGGGTTTAATTGATATTATCTCGTTCCCGTTGAGAATTGATGAGGCTGCAGCGCGACCAAGCCGTCGAAAATCATAGCGAAGCCGAGAGATCGGTGCCGATAAAGTGCCTGTGCCTTGGGTGGCTATCAGAGGAAAAAATGCCCCTCGAGGCACATGGAGTTGCAGTATTTCAGCTAGCGCGGCGGAGGTGTTGTCCTCGGGGCAGATAAAGAGAGTGCCGTGTTCGTGCAGGAATTTGACTTTTTTAATGACATCAGCAAATGGCATGGCCGTAACGGATTGCCCGGCGAGTTCCTTCAGGAGAATATTTACAGATCGATCAATCGCGGCGTCTCCGACAAATGGAATGACAAGCGTGGTTGATGTGTATTTGGATTTTTCGAGGAATGATCGCACAAGACGTGCGCCGTGTTGTTCATCAATCTGTTTGGCATCATTGCGAGTGGCTGGGACTTTAAAAATCTGAACCTTGGCTCCGCCGGGAAATGGCGCGGACTCGATTACCTCAGGCATCCAGAGGTGATCCAAGACGAAACCCGCACATCCACGGGGAACATTTTTAAGGATGTTTTCCAGTTCGCGCTTTTGGATGTCCAAGCTTGCAAAGCGAGGTGCTTGGGTCGAGTTGCTTTGCTGCAACAAGGATGGCGCAGCGGATAAAATCAGACTTCCGTCATTCGCGGAGCAAATTTCGGAGACACCTTCCAGAATTTCCTGATACAAGCGGCTCCAATGCGACATGTTTCTGCCAATGAAGCAAATCGGCATTCCCTGGACGTTGGCTTGCCGTGCTGTTGCTGGAAAGAATCGTCCCCCTGGGCTATGCCAGATTTTTCCTTCCATGGACAGATCCACGAGTATTCTAAAGAGCGTAGAGGGATGTAGTCCATATTCCTCGGAAAGCACACGAAGGGGCGGCAATGGCTGATTCGAATCTGCTGCCGCTGCGCGTTTGCATATTTTCTCACGCGCGGATCTGGCTTTTTGAGTCGGCTTTCTTGGCATTCCTTACTCATAAATTCGCCAAATCTATTTGCAACGCATTTTTTTTTTGCATTTGTTTTGGGTGAGGAGTTAAATCGATTTAATCACTATGACCGCAACACTCAAACATATCGCTCGCGAGTTTAATATTCATGGCTCCTATCTGGAGAGTCGTCCTTACGGCAGCGGCCACATCAATGACACTTTTGTGGCGGCATTCAGCCAGTCAGGAACACGCATCCGCTACATTTTCCAGCGGATCAATCAGCGGATTTTCAAAAATCCAGAGACCCTTATGGAAAATATTGTGCGGGTCACCGAGGAGGCGACTCGCCAATTGGTTGCTGCGGGCGTGCCGGATGCCTCGCGGCGTTCGCTGAGCGTGATCCGCGCTAAGGATGGGAATCCTTTCTACAAAGATTCGGAGGGAAGTTATTGGAGGTGCTATCTCTTCATCGAAGGGGCTCGGACCTACGATATTATTCAAAACGAGCGTCAGGCTTATGAGGCCGCGCGCGCATTTGGTGAGTTTCAGAGGTTGGTGGCGGGAATGAAAGGGCCGCGACTCCATGAAACGATTCTGAATTTCCATAATACCCGTTCCCGTTTTGAGCGCCTGCGGGAGATGGTTCAGAGCGATCCTCAAGGTCGTCTCGCCTCGACGCAGGCAGAGTGGAATTTTATCA
The DNA here is from genome assembly GCA_040378625.1 of Verrucomicrobiia bacterium. Lineage (GTDB taxonomy): Bacteria > Verrucomicrobiota > Verrucomicrobiia > Chthoniobacterales > Terrimicrobiaceae > UBA967. The sequence continues at coordinate 9,845 of JBEIMO010000034.1, forward strand.
AAGAGCGCGAAAGCCTCGTGGACGTTTTGTTGAGCCTTCAAGCAGCCGGTAAGATTCCCGAGCGCGTGACGCACAACGATACCAAGTTGAACAATGTGATGATCGATGATGCCACGGAAACGGGGATTTGTGTCATCGATCTGGATACTGTCATGCCTGGCCTGGCACTTTATGATTTCGGCGACATGATCCGCACAGCCACAAGTCCTGCGGCCGAGGATGAAACCGATCTTTCTAAAGTCAAAATGCAGATGCCGATGTTTCAGGCTCTTGTTCGCGGCTATCTTTCATCGGCTGGAGGATTCTTGAATGAAGCCGAAAAAGCGCATCTGGCCTTCTCCGGCAAACTGATTGCTCTCGAAATCGGCATTCGATTCCTCACAGACCATCTCGAGGGGGATGTTTATTTTAAAATCAAACGCCCTAATCACAATCTTGACCGCTGCCGCACTCAATTAGCGCTTGTGAAGAGCATTGAGGAGCAGGAAGAGGCCATGGTCCAATTCGTCAATTCTCTATGAAAATTCTCATCACCGGTGGAAGCGGCTTTATCGGAAGCCATGTCGTCGAACGCTATCAGGACATCGCGGAAGTCGTCGTTCTCGATAATCTAAGAACTGGTCATCGTAAAAATCTCGATGGTCTCAAATGTCGGTTTGTGGAGGGTTCGATTATGGATCGCCCATTGCTCGATGAATTGATGCAGGGAGTGGATTACATTTTTCACCTTGCCGCGCTCGTGAGTGTTCCAGAATCCATGGCGTTGCCCGGTGAGGCGGTTGATTTGAATGTTCACGGTTTGCTCAACGTTCTTGAGTCAGGACGAAAGCACGGGGTCAAGAAGCTCTGCTTTGCAAGCTCCGCCGCCGTTTATGGAGAAAATCCTATCCAGCCGAAAGTGGAAACCATGGTTCCTGATCCGCGCAGTCCTTACGCCATTACCAAGTTGGATGGCGAATACTATTGCGGACTCTATGCTCGAGAAGGTTGGTTGCAGACCGCCTGCATCCGTTTTTTCAATGTGTTCGGTCCTCGCCAAGATCCCAACAGCGCCTACGCGGCAGCGGTGCCCATTTTTCTTCAGCGTGCTAAATCCGGTCAACCAATCACCGTCTACGGAGACGGCGGACAGACCCGTGATTTCATCTTTGTGAAAGACATTGTCGGCGCGTTGTCATTTGCCGCCGAGAATGCTCATGTCACCGGCGTTTTTAATGCGGGCTACGGCAAGGCCATCACGATCCTTGAACTGGTTGAGGAAATAAAACGTCTCACCGGCTCTGCTGCCGAAATCAAATTCGAGCCAGTGCGTGCGGGTGATATCCGTCACTCAACATCCGATCCATCCAAGTTGATGGCCGCCGGTTGGGTGCCTCAATTTGATGTGGCCAGCGGATTGAGTTGTCTGCTTTCTTGATTCGTTGCTTGGCTGAAGAATTTTCCGTTATCGACATCGGTTCCCGCTTTGTGGGAGTAGGTAGGCATGGCAATTCAAGCGATACTTTTTGATTTGGACGACACGCTCATCGTGGATGAGGCCGTTTCCAAAGAAGCCCTGCAATCCACCGCCGAACAGGCTTCTCGGCTGACTGGCTCGCAGAGTGCCGCATTTTTGCTGGATGCAAAAAAAATCGGATCTTCGCTCTGGAAGCAAGGCCCCTGCTACGATTATGTGCGTTCGATCGGGATCAGCTTTCATGAATGCCTGTGGGGAAAATTTGTGGGTGACAAGGCCGAGTTGCAGGCGCTTCGCGAATGGGCGCACACCTACCGCGTGGCGGTGTTCAGCGCCGTTCTTCGCGAGCAGAGCATTGCAGATGATGAGGTGGCTGAGAAATTGGCGGCCCATTTTAGTTCTGAGCGCCGGCGATTGCAGCGCTTGATGCCAGATGCCGTTGAAACTCTTGTTCGCCTGAAAGCGGATTACAAAATCGCCCTGCTCACCAATGGCGCTCCTGATTTGCAGCGTGAAAAAATTGCGGCTTCCGGTCTGGGTGGCTACTTCGATGCCGTTGCCGTTTCGGGAGAACATGGAATCGGCAAACCTCGTGCGGAAATTTTTCATATTCTGCTCGATCAGCTTGGTGTCTCTGTGGATCAGGCCGTAATGGTTGGTAACAGCTTGGAGCGTGATATTGCCGGTGCTTTGAATGCGAAGCTTGCTTCAGCTATTTGGATTCAGGTTCCTGGCTCCGAAGAAACTGCCAACGTGCAGCCGCATCACACGATTCGCGGTCTCCACGAAATCCCTGATCTTCTGGCAAAGATTTAGATTCAGAGAACTGGGAACGGTGGCACTCGGTCGGTGTTGTATCACTTGTCACGAGGTGCGCTTTGCCTGATATTGGAACCATGATTTTTGAGTCGGATGAGTTGCATTGGTTTTGCGTAAAAACCAAGCCCCGCGTTGAAAGCACTGCGAAGCGGATTTTGATGCGTGATGTCGGGGTCGAGGTTTTTTGTCCCATGTTGCGATTTGAACGGGCGAGAAGCAGCGGTCGAGTGAAGGTGACTGAAGCCATGTTCCCAGGGTATATTTTTGCTCGATTCAATTTCCGTGATCAGCATCGTCACATATCCGGAAGTCACGGTGTCGCGCATATCGTTCGATTTGGGGGAATGGCATCGATTGTGGCTCCAGAAATCATTCAGGAGCTTCGTGAGGCCGTTGTTTCTGAAGAAACGGTGGAAATCAAAACTCAGATCCAGATTGGAGAAGAAGTTCAGCTCATCAGTGGACCGTTTAGCGGCATTCGAGCATTGGTTACCCAGGTCATGCCTGCACAGGCGAGAGTGAAGGTTCTTTTAGAACTTCTGGGCATGGAGCGTGAGGTCGAAATCGATGAACATGGGGTAATGCCTGATATTGCCCACCCGCTGGCCCCGCGCTAATCGAAGTCCGGTTTTTTGGTGGGCGGAACTGGCTGCGGTTTCACGCGCAGATTCGGGGAGGTCATCATTGGGATTTCGCGTAGTGCTTCCACGCGGACGCGTGCCAGACCGCCGTCGTAGGTCCCTAGCGACTTAGCGGCAGCCACACTCAAATCAATGATGCGGC
>JBEIMO010000035.1:0-12901 GCA_040378625.1 Verrucomicrobiia bacterium
CGGGATGACAACGGCGTCCTCGATCAAGTCCTCGTCACTCTCTTCCGCAATCCGGCAAGTTTCACGGGCGAGGATATGGCGGAGATCAGTTGTCACGGAGGCATTCTTCTCCCCGCTCAAATTCTTGCACTCGTCCTCCGCCACGGCGCGCGGGCTGCGGAGGCAGGAGAATTTTCGCAACGCGCATTTCTCAATGGGAAAATCGACCTCACGCGGGCAGAGGCGATCATGGACATCATACGCGCCCGAACGCCCCTGGCCTTGCGCGCAGCTGCGCAACAACTCGAAGGCCGTCTCGGTGATGCGATTTTTGCGCTGCGAGAGGAAGTTTTTGAAACCGTTGTCCACATTGAGGCTTGGATCGATTTTCCGGAAGAAGGCATTGATCCCGCAACCGGTCGCGTCTTGCTGGCAAAAATCCAAACAGCCATCGACCACATCACGCAAATGCTATCGACCGCAGACGAGGGTCGGATTTTAAGAGAAGGTGTTCGCGTCGCCATCGCAGGACTTCCTAATGCTGGAAAATCCAGCCTCCTCAACCGCCTCCTCGGCATGGAACGGGCAATCGTCAGCGAACAACCGGGAACAACTCGCGACACGATTGAGGAAACCGCCTGCCTTCGCGGAATTCTTTTTCGACTCACAGACACTGCCGGACTTCGCGAAACATCCGATCCCGTCGAGCGCGAGGGCGTCGCCCGCACAGGCAAAGCCATCGAGGGGGCTGACCTTGTCCTGCATATTGTGGATGCAACAACTCCTGAGTTTTCGGCCCCGATTCACAATGGGGAAATCCTTGTATTCAATAAAATCGACCTACTGCCCGCAGGCCACAAACTCCGCGAAAATGCCTGCGAAATTTCCTCAAAAACCGGCCAAGGTTTTGAACAACTCATCGACGCCATGATCCGCGCTACGGGCCTAGGTCACTTGGCTTCCGGCCAATCGCTGGCTGCCATCAACGCCCGCCACAAAGTTCTTCTCGAAATGGCGCAGAAGTCTCTTGAGGCAGCCGCAAGACTTGTTCAATCCAACGAACCTCCTGAGTTAACAGCCGTCGAACTTCGATCCGCGCTGGATTCACTTGGACGCATCGTAGGAGCGACCGACACCGAAGAAATTCTCGGCGGGATTTTCAGCCGTTTTTGTATCGGCAAGTAATCCTCGGGATTGACCCCGAATTCGCATGAAATTTTACTTCGCGTTCTCGCGGCGCTTTTCGAGCCAGGATTTGGCGACTTCCCAGACGATGGGCAACACCGACACAACGATGATTCCGAGGATAACCACTTTCATGTTTTTCTGAACCACAGGAAGCCCGCCGAAGTAGTATCCAGCCCCCAGAAAGAGGCCAACCCAAAGCAAGGCGCCAGTGATGTTGTAGATGACGAATTTCAAATAATTCATCTCACCAACCCCAGCCACAAAGGGCGCAAAGGTTCTAACAATCGGAACAAAACGGGCGAGGATGATAGCTCGTCCACCGTATTTCTCGTAGAAAGCATGAGCTTTCATGAGGTGGGATTTATTAAAAAAGCGACTCGACTCGTAGTGAAAGACTTTTGGCCCCATCCATTTTCCAATCGAGTAGTTGAGCGTATCCCCCAAGATGCCGGCGACAAGCAAGAGCGGGGCGATGATTTTAACATCCAGCATCTCGCGTCCTGCCAAAGCGCCTACCGCAAAAAGCAAGGAATCCCCCGGCAGAAACGGAGTCACAATCAGTCCTGTCTCACAGAAAATAATCGCAAAAAGTAGGGCATAAATCCAAATGCCATAGTTTTGGATAAACCATTCGAGGTGTCTTTCCGCATGGAGGAAAAAATCAATGAAATCGTTCATAGGAATCCCTGTTATGATTGGCTGATCGTCGCGAGGCAAATGAAATTCCCACTCAAATTGCGCTTCCAAGGGAAATGCGATTTTCATTCGCCAAAAACTCGACGATAAAAGATGGCAATGACAAATTGGGATTCCGCCATTGCTGGCAAATCAAAATCACTTCGCTTGGTTGTCGTCGGTGGTGGAGCCGCTGGATTTTTTGGAGCGATTGCCGCAGCGGAGGCCAATCCATCGGCAACGGTAACGTTGCTCGAAAAATCTCCAAACGTTCTATCAAAAGTCCGGATTTCAGGCGGAGGACGTTGCAATGTGACGCAATCCTGCTTCGACCCTCGCGAACTCGCTCGCCGCTATCCGCGCGGAGGACGGGCACTCATTGGACCCCTCACCCGCTTTGGACCAGCTGATACGGTCGAGTGGTTTCAGTCGCGGGGAGTGCGATTGAAGACAGAACCTGATGGCCGCATGTTTCCTGTCACGAATTCCTCACAAACGATTATCGACTGCCTCACCAGCGCCGCCCGCAAGTCAGGGGTTCATATTTTTACGGAACGAGGAATCTCATCCATTACTTTGCAAACCGATGGCTCATTCCTGCTCTCGCTAACAAATGGAACCGAGATGGAATGCGACCGCTTACTTTGGGCAGGCGGCGGCTGCAAGGAAGGCAATCATCCAGCCGTTTCACTGGGGCATTCGTTAATTCCCCCGGTTCCATCGTTATTCACCTTTCATGTCCTTGAAAGCTGGGTTCGCGAGCTTTCGGGAATATCACAGGAATTTGCACAAGCCAGCGTTCCCGGCACAGACCTTAAGGAATCTGGCCCCATTCTTCTCACTCATGCCGGTCTGAGCGGCCCGGCGATCCTGCGCCTATCGGCTTGGGGAGCCCGCATTCTGCATGAGAGAAATTATCAATTCCCTGTGCGCATTTCCTGGATTCCGGGAGAATCATTGGAATCCGTGATGGAAGAAATCCAGAACCGCCGCGAGTTGCACGGTGGCCAAACTGTTCTTCGTGCCCGATGGAACCCCCTGCCCACTCGGCTCTGGGAGGCGCTTGTCACACAGGCTGGAATATCCGCCGAGATGCGCTGGTCGAAACTTCCACGCACCGAGGCTCTGAATCTCGCGCGACTGCTCACTGGCACTGAATTCAACGTCCGAGGCAAGAGCATGAATAAAGAAGAATTTGTTACATGTGGCGGAATTCCTCTGCCTGAGGTGGATTTTAAAACGATGCAAAGCCGCATCGTGCCCGGTCTCTACTTTGCAGGAGAAGCTCTCGATATTGACGGCATTACGGGAGGATACAACTTTCAGAATGCATGGACTACTGGATGGATCGCCGGTCGGGCGATGTCTGAGCCTTAATCAAAAAGAATTGCAGGATCGCCGTAGAGCGTTGATGAACTTGCTCGGGTGATACGCACCGGAAACACTTCGCCGATATGGCGGGGTGCGCCTTCAAAAATAACGATTTTGTTGGTGCGGGTGCGACCTGTAAGACGGTCGGTATTGTGACGACTGGATCCCTCGCAAAGAATCTCCACCTCACTGCCAACCAAGGCTTCGAGTTTGATGGCGACATGTCGATTTACGACATCGAGCAAATCTTTATTGCGGGCCTCTTTGACGTCCTCGGGAAGCTGCTCTTCCATTGTCGCCGCCGGGGTATTTTGGCGCTGCGAATAACGAAAGACAAACGCATTATCGAATCCAATTTCATCAACGAATGAACGCGTGGCCAAGTAGTCCTCCTCTGTTTCACCGGGAAATCCGACGATAACGTCTGTCGTAATCGCAATGCCAGGACGGGCGGCACGAAGCCTGGCGACAAGATCACGAAATTTGTCGGTCGTGTAACCTCGGCGCATGATTTTCAAAATACGATCCGAACCGCTCTGCAATGGCAGATGCACATGTTCGACCAACTTGGGAAGACGGGCAAAAGCATCAATGAGATCCGAGCGAAAGCCGATCGGATGAGGCGAAGTAAAACGCACCCGAGCAATCCCAGGAACAGCACAAACGGATTCGATCAATTGCACAAATGGGCTTAAATCGTCGCGCTTTGGAAATTCATGACGACCATAAAGGTTAACAATCTGACCGAGAAGCGTGACCTCCCGGATGCCGCGCTCGGCGAGTGATTGCACTTCTTTGGTGATATCCTCGATCGTGCGTCCGCGTTCGGCTCCACGGGTTTGTGGAACGATACAAAACGCACAGTGCATATTGCAGCCCTGCATGATCGAGACAAAGGCCGTGCATTGATCTTGCTCCAAGCTCTGATCCCGAATCGTTCCCTGCGAACCCTCTTCCTCCTCCACATCCACAATGGGACGCCGCTCGTCATCAATCAGGGCATTCAGGCGGGCTTTTAAAAGATCATCCACATAGTCCGCCACGCGGTGGAATTTTTGCGTTCCGACAACCAAATCAACGTGAGGCGACGTTTCGAGAAGCGACTCGCCGCGCGCTTGGGCCATGCAACCAAGATAGCCCAAAACAAGATGCGGCTTGGCTCGGCGAAGTTTGCGCAACATGCCCATTTTCCCGATGGCTTTTTGTTCAGCCATATCGCGAACGCTGCAGGTATTCAGCAGAATGACGTCCGCTTCGGATTCCTGCTCTGCGAGCTTGTAGCCACGCGCCGTGAGCATATTGGATACCTGCTCGGAATCCCGCTCATTCATCTGGCATCCGTAGGTTTTAATGTAAACGCTGGGCATTTCTTAAATCAATTAGTCGCAGGTTGCGAAATTTGAGAACACGAGAAGGATACCTATCAATTAATTCGGAATACCATTCGCCGCGTCTTTTACAACGCAGAGTTCTTTTCAAACACAGCCTTCATGCCTGCGTGGCCCTCTTCGGACTCATACGAATCCAATTCAGCCACACGGCGGGCATGTCGTCCCCCGTCAAATGGTGTTTTGAGCCAGATATCGACAATTTCCAAAGCAAGGCTGAGGGGGATCATGCGCTGACCGATCGAAAGGACATTGGCATTGTTGTGGCGGCGCGAAAGCTCGGCTGTTTCATGATTCCAGCAAAGACCGCAACGGACACCTCGCACTTTGTTCGCCGCTATGGCTTCTCCATTTCCCGATCCACCCAGAACGATGCCGAAATCTACTTCCTTGCGAACCACCGCTTCAGCAGCGGGAATGATGTAGAGCGGGTAATCTGTGCTGTCCGCGCTGTGAGTTCCAAAATCAACCACTTCGTGCCCGGACTTCTTGAGATGAGCTACGATGGCTTCTTTGTATTCAAATCCGGCGTGATCGCTTCCGATACTGATTTTCATGAGCAGCAAGCGGGTTGAGGTTGATCGGAGTAAGGAGCTTGGGCTGTCAGATTGAGTGTCTCCAAAAGATTTCGGTCATCATCGACTCCTGGATTCTCGGCAGTCAGAAGTTTGTCTCCATAGAAAACAGAATTGGCCCCAGCAAAGAAGCAAAGAGCCTGAGCTTCACGACTCAGGAGGCTGCGGCCCGCCGAGAGACGGATTTTTGCTTTTGGCAGAACAATGCGAGCGGTTGCGATGAGTCGGACGAGTTCAAAAATATCCACTGGCAGGGAATCCTGAAGCGGCGTTCCGGGCATTGGCATCAAGCAGTTGATCGGCACGCTTTCGGGTGCGGGATCAAATGAGCAAAGGACCTCGAGCATTTTCAAACGATCGATTTCCTGTTCGCCCATGCCGAGGATGCCGCCGCAGCAGACACTCATTCCAGCCTTCTGAACCGAGCTAATTGTGTTTAATCGATCCTGAAACGTGTGGGTGGAGACAATTTTCGAATAATGCTCCGGCGAGGTATCGATGTTGTGATTGTAAGCCGTAACACCTGCTTCCTTGAGTTTGCGGGCTTCGGTGTCACCCAATTGGCCAAGGGTCACGCAGACTTCCATGCCGAGTTCGCTCACCGAGCGGATCGTATCGAGCATTTGATCAAACTTTTGTTCCCCATCGCGCACGCCTTTCCAGGCAGCGCCCATGCAAAAACGCGTGGAGCCATTCTCACGGGCACGCTGAGCGACCGGCAGAACTTCTTCCTTGCTCATCAACTGTTGGCGTTCGAGACCCGTGTTGTAGCGGGAGCTTTGCGAGCAATAGCCGCAATCTTCACTACATCCACCGGTTTTAACGCTCAGCAAAGTGCAGAGCTGAACTTCGTTTTTGGGCCAGAATTCCAAATGAACCCGACGGCTTTCCTGGATCAGATCAAAAAGCGGACGACGGTAAATTTGCTCAAGTTTTTCAAGAGTAGGTCTCACAAGGCCGCTATTTTTAGCCCCCGCAGGACAGCGAGTCAACCGATGGATTCAGTGCTTTGGCGCACGAACCGTGCCGGCGGCAAGATCATCACGACGGCGTTGGATGATTTTGTTGCCGATTTCGAGAACCATTTCCTCCAAAAGAAGGCGCAAATGGCTGCCACTCCGAAAATCCGAAGGAGCAATATTCTTAACCCGGTCTGCGTGAGTTGAGAGTTGGTAGCATTTTTTAAAACTACCGCGCGTGGGATCATCGGGATTGTAAACGGCAATCGCCTGTCCGCCATTTCGGCGCATGACCGTAAAACAAGGCACATCAGTAGGTCCGTCACCAATGTAGATCATATTTTGAAAAGGAACCGGCCGCAGATCTGGATCCATGTGGTCATTCACATCCTGATCCATCTCCAGCATGCCTTTATTGATGCGGAAAAGAAACTGAGTCTTCTGCGTGTGGCTGATGACGCGCTTTGGAAAGGTAATGCGGTCGCATTCATCGACGGCATACTCACAGCCGAAGATTTTTTTTACGAAGGGAGCGATGCGACTTCCCTCGATGAGCGCTTTGAGACCGGAAGAGACGATGTAATGCTCAACCGTGATTCCATAGGCGGCGTGTTCAGGACCGAGGAGAGAATTTTGCAATTCCTCAAACATTTCAGGGAGGCCTTTGTAAAATGTCAGGCGCGCCCCAAGCTCGCGGAGATAGGCATTTGTGGGAGGATCGATGGCAAGGCAATCGAGCAACACCTTCATGTAGGCGAGCTCGTTGTCGTAACACTGCTGCTGGACCAATTCCCCACAACGTTGCCAAAAGTGGGAAGCCTTGATTCCAAAGACAGGAAAGAGCGCCTCCTCCTGCATATAAAACGGGGAAAGCGTTTGGTCGTAATCGTAAACAATCGCAATGGTATTCTGCGGAACGCTCATAAACTTACTTTGCAGAAACAATTCAGATCTGGCGACGAGAAAAGCATTTCAAGAAACTACGCGCAGAACCAACTTCAAGGCATCCGCGCGAATCGTTGCGCCTTGGAGAGATTCATTGAGAGAGGATTTGAGACTTTTTAATGCATCGATCTCGCTGGGTCGGACATGAGTATTGATCTGACGAAGATTCTCCAGGCGCTCCACTTCGCGGTCGATTTGCTCTGCGGCCTGCTTTTGAGCTGTCTCGACGATGATATCCTTTTGTTTGGCAACAATCGCCTCGGCCTTGGCAAACATGGAAGGAAGATGCTTTTTGCGAAAAACCGGCGTGTCGAGCAGGGAAAAAACATCCCCTTTTTCGATGGAAGCGTTTCGAAAGCCTTCATCATCACTTACGTCATTCAACCCTTGGTCAACGACCACGCGAAGCGGTGTTGCAGGGAGAAAACGATCCGCATGAAGCGCGGAAGGAGCGATGCATTCGAGGACAAAATGAACTTCGAGAAAAACGGCATTTGATTCACTCGATTTCCAAACGCCAAAAACGCTATTACCCGTTTCGACCCCCAAAACTGCATCCAATGCAGCGCGAACAAGCGGGTGATCAGGCGTTATAAATCCGATGTCCTCACGGGCGATGGCACGGGCACGAGAAAATGTGACCATACAGCCCTCGGGATTTAATCCGGGAAGCGAGGCGGTTTGCGACGCTCCGCTCTTAAGAAGGTAACTGCGTAACCCCAACTCTTCGACTTGGACGTTGAGGTGATCCAGGACTCGAATCAAAAATGTTTCAAAGTCGAGGTCATCATCCTGACGACGAATCGCCTCAATGACTGGTTTGGCAACCTCCGGACGGCAGGAATTCAGCTCCAGCAAGCGGTCATGACCGCGTTGCAGATGTTTTGAGATTTTCTTTTTTTCTGCCGCTGATTTGGCAATGAGCTTCTCGAGCGCATCCGCATCGTAGTCAGATGAGATTTTATCAATCTGCTTCTGGAAAGAATCTTTGATCTGACTAGCCCCGGTCAGATTTTTTTGAAAGGCATCCAAAGCCTCGTGATACCACCGCGCAAGAATGCCATCCTTGGATCCCGGCAGAAACGGCACGTGAATATGGATCGTTGAGGTTTGACCAATGCGATCCAGACGACCAATTCGCTGTTCAAGCAACTCGGGATCATCCGGAATATCAAAGAGCACCAAGTGATGTGCGAATTGAAAATTGCGGCCCTCGCTCCCGATTTCTGAGCAAATCAATATCCGTGCCCCATCCTCATCGGCAAAGAAGGCGGCATTGCGGTCACGCTGAAGCAGGTTCAGTCCTTCATGAAAAATAGCGGCGGATATTTTAATTTCGCGCTGGAGGCGCAGCAGAACGTCCTCTGCAAGCTCTCGGGTTTTGCAAATCAGAAGCACTTTTTGCTTCTTGAGATCCTTGAGCAGGGAAATCAACCATGGCACTTTGGCGACTATTTCATCAGCATCCGACTCCAAAGGCACAAGATGCGCCTTACGTTTTGGAAAACCGGAAAGGGCCGCTCGAGTATTGCGAAACATGACTCGACCAGTTCCGTGCTCATCCAGAAGAGTGGCGATCAGTTGATCCCTCGCAGAAAGATCTCCCGCAACAAAAGCTTCGTAATGCGCCTTTGCTCGGGGACCGTTGAATAGCGAGGCATCGGAAGGCTTTTTCCCCTCGAGGAGCGAATTAATGACCTTCGCGACGCTTTCGTATTGGTCCGACTCCTTGAGAAAAACATTCAGATCCCCAAAGCGGTCCGGATCCAACAGACGCAATCGGGCAAAATGTCCTTCCATCCCGAGTTGCTGCGGAGTGGCGGTCAGAAGAAGAAGTGAAGGGGTCGACGTAGCGAGAGATTCCACCAACTGATATTCCGGACTTGGCTTATCGGGAGTCCAACGCAGGTGATGGGCTTCATCAACGACCAACAAATCCCAACCGGCCTCACGTGTCTGCTGAGCACGTTTTGGACTGGAAGTTAAAAAATTGAGATCACACAGAACAAGCTGACTATCCAAAAACGGATTCGCACCATTCCCATCCAGTGAAGCGCAGCGTTCCTCGTCAAAAATACTGAACGACATTTGGAATCGACGGAACATTTCCACGAACCATTGGTTGAGCAAAGCAGGAGGAAGAACGACAAGCACACGTTCAGCCCGGCCTGTGAGATGAAGCCGCTGAAGGATCAAGCCAGCCTCGATTGTTTTTCCAAGACCAACTTCATCGGCTAAAAGAATCCTTGGAACCATTCTGGAGGCCACTTCTGAGGCAATCGAGATTTGGTGGGGAATTAAATCCACACGCCCGCCGGCAAAGCCACGAATCGGGCTCTGGCGCATCGCGCGGCGGCGATTGAGACATTCCACACGTAAATCAAAACGGGCCAATTCATCCACCTGACCAGCCAGCAATCTCTCCTGAGGTTTGGAAAAACTGATGAGATCGGAAAGCTCCGCCTCGGAAATTCCACGCGCCCCGCTACGGTAGGTCAGCAGCCCTGAGTCATCGCTTATCGAATCCACAACGAAGGCCTCCCCAGAATGGGTTTTAATAGAATCCCCTTCCTGAAACCGCACTCTACGTATGGGAGCGCTTCCAAGAGCATATTGGCGGTGTTCACTGGCCGCAGGAAAAAAAATCTCGGCACGACCATATTCACATTTCAGAACAATACCCAAACCCAGTTCAGGTTCCGTATCGCTCACCCAGCGCTGACCGGCAACGGGTGTATCTTTATTCATCATTTCGAAAGTTCCTCCCAGCGCTCATAAAGCCGCGCCACATCCCGTCGGGCTTTTTCTAAGCTCTCAGCAATATTTGCCGCATCCGCTCCGCGGATTGAGTAAAGCGATGGATCATTTAATTCGGACTCCAGAGCAGCAACTTTTTTTTCGGCATCAAGAATAACGTCTTCGATAGTCTCGAGTTCCTGTTTTTCTTTGTAGGAAAGTTTGCGCGCCGGTTGCGCTTGGACAGCCCCAGAAGACTTAACCGGCTCAGCGGAATACTCGAATTTTTTATAGTATTGTTGCCGTTCCTTTTTCTTCTCCAGGTAATAGGAAAAATTACCGGGCTGAATGTGAATTCCCCCCTCTTCGAAAGCGACTATCTGATCGCAAATTCGGTCCAGAAAGTAGCGGTCGTGGCTTACGACAAGAACAGTTCCTCCAAAGACAGCGAGAGCCTCCTCCAGCATGCGAAGACTGCTCAAATCGAGATCATTCGTCGGTTCGTCGAGGACGATCACATTTCCCCCGCGGCAGAGAACTTTGGCGAGAATAAGTCGGGCCCGTTCACCTCCAGAGAGTTTGTCGACACGCTCATTGACGCGGGACTCATCAAACAAAAACCGACGCAGGTAGGAGCGGACGGTCAGCGTCTGATCGCCAAATCGCACCATTCCGCCAGAGTCGCTGACCTCCTGCATAACTGTGCCTGCGCCATTAAGCTGAATGCGACCTTGATCGATGTAATTAAAAACAACCCGTTTTCCGATGGTAGCCGTGCCTTCGGAGGGGACTTGCTGACCGAGACAAAGGCGCAGCAGTGACGTTTTACCGACACCATTTCGGCCAACGATCCCCGTGCACTGGCCTGGGCGAAGCGAGAGATTGAGTTTTTTAAAGAGCCATCGCTTTTGCTCGCCCTCACCCACAGACATCCCGGCATTCACGAGTTCAACGGCAATATTTCCAGCTTGTGGAGCGGGAGGGATTAGGAAGTCCATTTCCCGCTCCTCGGGCGGCGCTTCCTGGCCGGCAATTTTATAAAATGATTCCAAACGGTGCTTGGACTTGGAGCGTTGGGCACGAACTCCCGCTCGAACGTATTCCAATTCCGCACGAATGAATCTCTGCCGGCGTCGTTCGGATTGTTCAGAGATCTGCTGCCGGAGAGCCTTGGATTCAAGATAGGCGGTATAATTTCCAGGATGAGAGAAAGCCTGACCTTGGCTAATTTCGATAATCCGAGTGGCAATCGTTTCTAAAAAATAACGATCGTGCGTCACGAAAACAACGGCTCCAGGAAAGGATTGGAGAAATTCCTCGAGCCAACCGATCGATTCTGAATCGAGGTGGTTTGTGGGTTCATCGAGCAGCAACAAATCCGGCTGCGAGGCCAGCGCGCGACAAAGAGCGACACGGCGTTTCTCGCCCCCAGAGAGCGGTGAAACCAGAGAATCCAAGGGAGGGCAGTCCAATGCGCCTGCAAGAGCTTTGATGCGTGAATCGAGATTCCATCCGTCCGCATGCTGAATCTGTTCCAAAATCAGGCTCAATTCATTTTCCGTGCCTTCCCCGTTCTCATATTTGCGCATCCACTCGACGAGATCCGCCGCACCGGCTTGGATGTTTTCCAGAACCGTCAAAGAACCATCGAGCTCAAATTCCTGAGGCAGATAGCCTGCCCGCAGACCTCGGCGTCGCGAAATTTCTCCGGAATCGGGAGCATTGTCCCCCGCAAGGATTTTTAGAAGGCTTGTCTTTCCGCACCCATTGCGGCCGACAAGACCGACTTTTTCACCCGGTGATACCGTAAGCGTGACGCCATTGAGCAATAGTTGAGTGCCATAGGAGAGTTTGATTTCCTGCGCGGAAAGGAGAGATGGAATAGCTGACATTAATACGTGTAGTTTTCCGGAGGGTGGAAAGCGTTTTCAATAATCCGAATTTCGGATGGAGGTCCGACAACCACTTCAACGATATCGAAGCGATAGGTGATATCAGGCATCTCGAGCATTTTTAGCCACTTCATCGCGCCGCGTAAAATAAGGGCGCGTTTTTCGCGATCCACGGCATCCGAAGGTCGCCCGAAGATTTCTGATGTGCGGGTTTTGACTTCAATAAACACCAATTCTTTACGCCGCTTGTCCCGGCAGATGATATCGACCTCGCCGCCATGTGGGGCACGGAAATTTCGACGAAGGATTTTGTATCCGTTTTTTCGAAGAAAGCGCGCCGCGATTTCCTCGCCTTCGCGACCGAGTCTGATATGCGCGGCCTCACCAGAGTTCGGCTTGTGCCACCGGAGCAAAACTTTTGCGATGAATCGGACAAGGCCCATGCTGGCGCAGTTTGGCAAAGTGTTCCGCTGTTGGATAGCCTTTATGCTTGGCAAAACCATACTCGGGATATAGACGATCCATTTCCTCCATTTCACGATCCCTCTCCACCTTGGCAATGATACTCGCGGCCGCGATACTCATACTGATTCCATCTCCCCCGACAATCGGCGTCTGATCGCATGGAAAATCGGGAACTTTCAAGCCATCAATGAGCACATGCACGGGGCAAGGATTCAAACGAGACCAGGCATTCCTCATGGCCTGATGAGTGGCGCGAAGGATATTTAGGCGATCAATTTCAGATGCATCGACAGATGCTGAAGCCCAGACAATCGTCGAATCGGACGTGAGCTTTTCGTAAAGACGCTGACGCTGAAGTGCGGTTAACTTCTTGGAATCATTCAGCCCAGAAATCTGAAATCCCACAGGCAAAATGACACAGGCAGAAAAAACGGAGCCGGCAAGTGGTCCCCTGCCGGCTTCATCAATTCCAGCAACAGGCGAAATACCTGAGGCCAGAAGTTTATTTTCGTGCTCCAGAGAGCAAGGCATTAAGAGCGATCGGAGCTCGCTTTGACAGTCGTGGCGGATTTGCCCTTGCGTGCACGCAAGAAATTCAATTTTGCGCGACGAACTGCACCTTTGCGCTCGACTTCAATTTTTGCGATACGTGGCGAGTGAAGTGGGAAAACACGCTCAACACCCTCACCGTAAGAAACACGGCGGACAGTGAAGTTTTCATTAATACC
>JBEIMO010000036.1:0-12756 GCA_040378625.1 Verrucomicrobiia bacterium
AGCTCCGGTGAAGACGCCGGTTTTTTCCTTGTTGAGTTCGGCCCTCTCCAGATCGCTCTTGGACGCAACGGCCGCTTGGTATTTTTCCACAGCGTCTTTTTGTGCAGCTGTGGTGATGCTTTGCACCAGCGGATGCTCGGGCGAGAGAATCATGTAGGTCGCTCCGAAAAGCGTATCCGGACGGGTGGTGAAAACCTCCACGTCGCCCTTGGCATTTTCTATTTGGAATTTTACCAAGGCACCCTCGCTGCGGCCGATCCAGTTTCGCTGAAGCAACTTGATGCCCTCGGGCCAGTCGAGCCCGTCGAGGCCCTCGATGAGACGATCTCCAAACGCCGTAATGCGCAACATCCATTGACGAAGCGGGCGACGCTCGACGGGAAATCCGCCGACCTCGCTCTTGCCATCAATCACTTCCTCGTTCGCCAGAACGGTTCCAAGCTGCGGACACCAATTCACGGGCATTTCGGCGACATACGCCAACCGCACCGAATCAGGCTCCGAGCCGGTGTAGGTGTCAATCGGCTCAGCTTTGCGCGTGGCGGGATTGAACCAGGAATTGTAGAGTTTTAGAAAAATCCACTGCGTCCACCGGAAGTATTCGGGGTCCGTGGTGCTGACCTCGCGGTCCCAATCATAACTGAAACCGACCGACTGCAACTGACGTCTAAAATTGTCGATGTTGCGTGCCGTCGTTACACGCGGATGCTGTCCGGTTTTGATGGCATATTGTTCCGCCGGCAATCCAAAGGCATCCCATCCCATTGGGTGGAGGACATTGAAGCCCTGCATGCGATGGAAACGCGCAAGGATGTCCGTTGCCGTGTAGCCCTCAACGTGTCCGACATGCAATCCATCGCCACTAGGATACGGAAACATGTCGAGAATGTAGTATTTGGGCTTCTCAGCCTTGAACCCCGATGATCCAGGGTTTTCGGCACGAAAGGCACCGGTCTCCAACCAGTGGCTCTGCCAGCGGGATTCGAACTCGGAAAACGGAAATTGTTTGCGCTGTGTGGACATCTTGAAAAACCGAGACGCTATGCCGGAATGCCCCACTCCTGCAAATCTATAGACACTAAAGATCTTCTAACCGCTTTATCACAACAACGACATCTGCGCAGCATCGGGATCGGGAACGAGGCGTTTGCGGGAGGATTTTGCAAGGGCAGGCTGACCCGAGGTGTTGAGTTCCGATTTTTCCAAATTTGCAAGAATCTCACGGGCTCGGGTGATGATCGAATCCGGGAGCCCCGCGAGACGCGCCACTTGAATCCCGTAGCTTTGATCGGCGCGGCCGGGGACAATTTTGCGAAGGAAAATAATTTGGTCGTTCCACTCCCGCACGGCGACGTTGAGATTCAGCACTCCGGCGCGGGTGCGCTCGAGATCGGTGAGTTCATGATAGTGGGTCGCAAACATCGCGCGGCAGCCAATCTTGTCATGCAAGTATTCCGCAACGCTCCAAGCAATCGAGAGGCCGTCAAATGTCGATGTGCCGCGGCCGATTTCATCTAAAATCACCAAGCTTCTCGACGTGGCATTATTGAGAATATTTGCCGTTTCGTTCATCTCGACCATGAATGTCGACTGTCCGCGCGCCAGGTCATCACTTGCTCCCACACGAGTAAAAATGCGGTCCGCCAGTCCCACGCGCATCGATTTTGCAGGCACATAGCTGCCGGTCTGGGCCATGAGTGTGAGAAGTGCAACCTGTCGGATGTAGGTCGATTTTCCTGCCATGTTCGGCCCGGTAATGATCGCGAATTTTTTGCCCTCCGTTCCTAGATCGGTGTCATTCGGAACAAACCGGGCGCCTTCGGGAAGTTGATCCAGCACGGGATGACGTCCATCCGTGATTTGCAACATGTCCGAGTCTTCAATTTCCGGACGGCAGTAGCCATGCAGCCTGGCCGTTTCTGAAAAGGCACATAGCACATCAAGCATGGCGAGCGTGTTCGCCGTTTCCTGCAATTGCGTCAACTCGGAGAGAACCGCCGCACGAAGCTCAGAGAAAATCTCGATCTCTCGGGCTCTGGCACGCTCGTCTGCACCGAGGATTTTGCCCTCCACTTCTTTAAGCTCAGGAGTAATGAAGCGCTCGCCGTTTACCGTCGTTTGTTTGCGGATGTAATCATCTGGCACCGACGAGAGGTTCGACTTGGTGATCTCAATAAAATAGCCGAACACTGAAGTGAAACGGACTTTCAGGGATTTTATACCCGTTCGTTCGATTTCCCTTTCCTGCAGGGCCGCAATCCAATTTTTCCCTTCATGCGATGCAGAGCGAAGCTCATCAAGGTCTGGATCGAATCCGGCTTGAATAAACCCGCCATCACGCGTGTTGGCAGGCGGCTCCGCGACAATGGCCTGACGTAACGAAGCGGTTAATTCGGGCAGGGCGTGAAGACACGATGTGGCGCCTGATAATAAAGTCGAAGGAACGGATAGGCCTTGGCCAGCACCCAACGAAGCAGCCAGCACAGGGATGCTTTCCAGCGATTGCGCCAGCGCAGCGAGATCGCGGGCATTTCCCGAGAGACCGCCCAGACGAGCTGTGGCGCGCTCGATATCTCGGATTTCCGCCAAACGCGCCCGCAGGTCACCAAGCAACATGGGATCGGCCAAAAGAGCTGCTACGGCATTTTGACGCTCCTCAATTTCCACAGCCTCGCGAAGCGGATGGAGAATCCATTCGCGTAGCAACCTCGCGCCCATCGGCGTGGAGGTTCGATCCAATGCGCCAAGCAATGTCATTTGTCGCCCAGCGCGGGATTGCACCAACTCGAGGTGACTTTGCGATGCTGCATCAAGAATCAGAAACTGACTCCGCCGATAAGGCTGGAGTTGCCGGAGATGACCGGCCTGTCGCCGCATCTGCCGCGTGATGTAGTGCAAAAGAGCACCAGCAGCCCCCGTGCCTGCCGGGAGGTCGGCACATCCGAATCCATCCAGCGAATGCACTTTGAAATGCGCACGGAGAGTTTCCGCAGCGGGTTCCAATTCGAATACGTAACCATCGATCGCGGATTGCGGGGCGATGTGTTTGAAAATATCAGCCTGATGGTCGGGAAGAATGATTTCGGAGGGAGACACCCGCGCCAACTCATCCATCAATGCCGACAGGGAATCTATTTCGGTCAGGCGGAATTCCCCTGTGCTCAGATCGCAGAAGGCGAGGCCAAAGGATTTGCCCTGCGAGCAAAGTGCCGCGAGATAATTCGGCTTGCGGTCATCGAGACCAAAGTCATCGAGTGTTCCCGGACTCAGAATTTGCGAGATTTCGCGGCGGACGAGCTTACCCGCCTGAACTTCACCAACCTGATCGCAGATCGCCGCGCGCCATCCAGCGGCGATCAATTTTTCGATATAGTTGCGGGCCGCATGGTAGGGCATTCCGCACATCGGCGTGCTGCCGCGCTTGGTCAGAGCCACATTAAGAATGCGCGCGGCCTCCACCGCATCCTCGCCGAACATTTCGTAAAAATCTCCCAAGCGAAACAACAGCAATGTTCCCGGCGGCAGTTCGCGACGTAGCGCGTGATACTGCTGCATCATCGGGGTAAGTGTTTCAGTGGACATTTGCGGCTCGAATTCAGTGGTTGCGCCGGCGATTTTTGCAGACGCCCCGCCATGATGAAAGCAAGCACTCCGCCACGCAAGGGGGAAGGTCGCGGGATTTTCAAATTGAACCCTGCGAGACATCAGCCAATCGCAGGGATTCGTCGCCGTTTCTGAAATCCTTGTGCCTTGCTGTTTAAAAATCCATTTTGGCAGTCCTCAACCAAGTGAAGAAACGATCCACAAAGAACAAACCAGCGGCGCATGCTCCCCTGTCGAAGGATCGTCGGATTATTCTGATCGACCAAATCCCATTGCGAAAGGCCGCTGAAAAAGATGCGCTGAAAGGCTTGAGGGAATCAGCGAAACTTCGCGCCACACTGGAGGAATTTGAGCGCCGCATACTACCGGAATATCAACGCTGGGAAGACGTCCATCTCGCACCGCTGCTTCAGGAAGAACGCGCCATTGAAGCCAAACTTCAAGAACTCTCCCAGATTCTCCAGCAAGTCATGTTTGAGCGGCTTTTTACCGGTTGTTCGGCGGCAGAAGCCTTTGAAAATGTCATGGAGGCCAAAGAAGCTGCGGAGGACTCCCAACGCCGCGACGCCAGCGACGCGGATCACGATGAGGGGATGCCAGACTTTGAAGAAGACGAAGGCCTCTCCGACGAGGAGCGTGCTTTTCGCTCCTACCTTCGCTTCGCGCATGGCATCGACCCCACCCGACTCGCCAAGTCCGAATACAGGAGGCTTTTTGCCGAGTTCCAATCGAAATTTCATATGGGAAAATCCCACACCCCGCGCAAAGCCTCGGACAAAGACATTCCGGCTCGCGTGAAGGAACTTTACCGCATTCTCGTGCGCCGACTTCACCCCGATGCCGGACAAACCAATCGCGACCCTTTAATGGAGCGCCTCTGGCACGAACTGCAGGATTCCTATGAAAAACAGGATATCGACCGCATGGAGCTATTGCTTGCGATGACTGATCTCCAGAGCGGCCAAAAGGGCATGAAGAGCACATTGTTCCACATGCGCCGTGCGGCAGCCGAATTTCTCCGCGCCGCCCGCGAAATGAAAGGCCAACTGCGGAAAGCACGATCAACTCCCGCTTGGATATTCTATCATGCCCCTGACCGAGAAAAAGTCGCTGCCAGCCTTCGTCGTGACGTTGCAACACGCGTCTCTCAAGCTCAGCATTCCCTCGCCAAAATGCAGGCCCAACTCGATAGTTTGATAAAACGAAAAAGCTCCCGCAGTAAGAACGGCAAAACGTCTTCGCAGGTGGAAGACCAAGGATTCTTTGACTTTATTTGACCTTCTACTTTGACAAAATTTACAAAATTAGCCGAAGGGTCAGCGCTAAACCCTATCGATTCTCAACTGGTTCTCTTCGGATAAATTTTTCCCATTTTGTTAATTCTGTTCAAAATCCATCTCCAAGCTTAACCCATTCGGCTCACCTATGACTCTCCAAGCCGCCGCTATTATTGTTGCTGCAGGTTCCAGTGCCCGGATGGGCTTCGATAAAATTTGCGCCCCGCTGGCGGGAAGAACTGTTCTCGAATGGTCACTCCAGGCTTTTCAGGATTGTTCGGATGTCTCCGAGATCGTCCTGGTATGCGCCGCAGATCGGTTGACGGAATTTCAAAAGCTGGCCGCCGCATTTTCAAAAGTTCGCAACGTGACCCCTGGCGGCGCCCAACGCAGTGCATCAGTCCTCAATGGTCTTGCGATTCTTTCCGCAAATCCACCGGCATTGATAGCTGTTCATGACGCCGCACGACCATTGATTTCGCCATCCCTCGTCTCCCGCGTGCTGCACGCCGCGAAGACAAATCAAGCGGCCTCCGCGGCACAACCGGTCACCGATTCCCTTCACCGCGGTCAGACTGACGGCGTGCTCTCGGAAACCGTCTCGCGGCAAAATCTTTTTGCCATGCAAACACCGCAAGCCGCTTCCTTTGATTTGCTCTGGAACGCCCTCCGCGCACACCCAGACGTCACCGACGAAGTCTCCGCCCTCATCGCTTCAGGCATTCACCCGCAGGCCATCGTTCATAACGAGCCGAACTTTAAAATCACCTACCCGCTCGACCTCCAGCTTGCTGAAATCCTGCGTAATGCGGATTACAACAACTCGGCGATCTGAATCGCGTTGAGAGCGGCTCCTTTGAGCAGCTGGTCGCCGCAAACCCAGATAGCCAGCCCGTTATCCAGCGCGCAGTCGCGGCGAAGTCGCCCGGCGAAGCAATCGTCCTTTCCGGCACAATCGAGAGGCATCGGATAACCTTCCTCAACGAACTGAAGGCCCGGCGCGTTTTTCAGAGAGGTTCTGGCGACTTCAAGGTCGACTGGTTTTTCAAATTCGGCACTGATCGCAATCGAGTGGGCACGGTAGACCGGCACACGCACACAGGTTACGGACGCTTTGAATGCCGGCAGGTGCATGATGCGGCGGCCTTCATTTTGCATCTTCATTTCCTCTTTTGTGTAACCCGTGTCGATAAAGGCATCGACCTGAGGAATGACGTTGAAAGCAATTTGGTGCGGGAAGATTTCCTTAACAATCGGACGTCCTTTTGCAACGGCTTCGGTTTGATGGCGAAGTTCGGTGATCGCCCGGGCGCCAGCACCCGAGACGGCTTGGTAACTTGAGGCAAAAATGCGTTTCACTCCGAATGCGCGATGGAGCGGATGCAGCGCGAGAAGACTGATCGCCGTCGTGCAGTTCGGATTTGCAATAATGCCATGATGGTTTTTCACATCCGCTCCATTGATTTCAGGAACCACAAGCGGAACTTCAGCATGCATACGGAAAGCCGAGGAATTATCAACCACCACCGCACCCGCATTGACCGCCTGCGTTGCGAAATCGCGGGAAATCGCTCCTCCAGCGCTGAACAAGGCAATATCAATGCCATCGAAGGAATTCATGTTCAGCGGTTCAACAGCGTGACCCTCGCCGCGAAAATCGAGCGTCTTTCCAGCGGAACGCGGGGAAGCTAAGAGCCGAAGGCTGGATACGGGAAAATTACGGCGTTCCATCACGCGGAGCATTTCGACTCCGACAGCTCCGGATGCGCCAACGATTGCGACACGATAGGATTTGGACATAATGACAAATATGAGCGCCGAAACATCGTCATCACAGCCTCCGCAGGATTGGGAGATCCAGGTGGATGTTGAGCGGCAATGCGCCTATCTTCTATCGAACGGCTCAACGGTCAAGTCCTGGCCTATTTCGACCTCAAAATTTGGACTCGGCTTTGAGCCCGGAAGCTACAAAACCCCGACGGGAAACTTTGTGGTTTCTGAGAAGTTTGGAGCTGATGCCCCGCTGTGGATGGAATTCAAAAGCCGTCAGCCCACCGGCCGCATCGCAGAACCAGGGGGAGAGAATGATGGCGTTCTCACCCGCATCCTTTGGCTCTCAGGCGTTGATGAGGAAAACGCAAACACGAAAGACCGTTATATTTATTTTCATGGCACAAACCGCGAGGACTTCATCGGCACGCCCGCAAGCCATGGATGCATTCGGCTTCGGAATGCAGATGTCGCGGAGCTGTTTGACCTCGTTCCCGCCGGAACCCGCGTCCATATTGCGTAAGCGACTTTACTGCGAATCCTCCGACTGAAGAAGTTTTGACAGAATTTACAAAATTAACGGCATGACTTCGCCGCAATCACAAGGGCCACGGGGTTTGGTTTCCTGTTAATTCGAATTTCATCCAATAAATTTTTCTTATTCGGATAATTGATTCGC
The DNA here is from genome assembly GCA_040378625.1 of Verrucomicrobiia bacterium. Taxonomy (GTDB): domain Bacteria; phylum Verrucomicrobiota; class Verrucomicrobiia; order Chthoniobacterales; family Terrimicrobiaceae; genus UBA967. Next base: position 7,330 of record JBEIMO010000036.1, read on the forward strand.
TCGCTCACCCTTCGGGCTGCCTACGGCAGTCTGCCATCACTTCGCTTGGGTTCTGTCTAAAATCTGTTTTCGGATTTAATCCTCGCGCCCAACAAAAATGCGTTCACCGCTGAAGAAGCCATCCGCTTCGATCCCATTTTTTAAAAACCGCAACGTCGCCGCGCCGCTCTCATCCTGACGCAGGAGGCGAATCCCCATTCCTCGAACCATATCTGCCCAGGATTCATCGATCTTCTCGCTCTGCGGAAAATCAACGGCGCTTGCAACGATTAGTAAAGGATCCACTGCTCTCAAGAACTCCTCATCGACAGTCATTCCATGCCGATGGCGCCCCAAAACCAATGCGTCAGCCGCAAGTTCTGCGGGGCAATTCTCCAACAACCAGCGAAAGGTCGCTGGCCCGGCGTCTGAGAGAAAAAGCACCCTGCCATTCGAAAAATCCAGACGGGAGACGATCACTTTGTCATCCGCAAGATTCGCTGCAAGGTGGCTCGGAGGATGTAAAATTTGTAACGTCGCCTCGCTGCTTATTTCCAAGTGATCGCCTGCTTGCCGCATGAAATCTGTTCGTCCGTTGTTTCTCAAAATCTCATGCACTTTTCGGCGCGTTGCAGAGCGATCTTTCAAATAGGAATCCACAACAACTTTTGGCACGCGTTCCTTAAGCAGGCCGACAACTCCCCCGATGTGATCCGCATCGCCATGCGTGAGAACAAGTCCGTCAGGCGTCGAACATCCCCTCGCCCGCATCCATGGAACGAGACAGTTTTTAAAATCCCACGCCGACCCGCAATCCAGCATCCAAAGCCGCCCGCCGGATTCAACCGCTGCCGCGCCGCCCGAGCCAAAATCAAAAACCGTTAAGACATCGGATCCGCCGCGCTCCGTGCCGACATAAACATACGACCCAGGCACCGCTGCTGCCGCCTGAACAATGAGAAGAAGAAGTTTTGTGAATGCCCAATTCGCATTGTTGAAAACTGCAGCCACTAGTCCGCTGATCAACCCTCCCGCAAGGGATAATGCGGCTGTCGCCATGATGACAAATGCCAACTGCACGATCAGCAAGTTCGCCACCAACGAGGAAATCGAAACCATGTGGAAATACACAATCGCCAACGGCAGCGATCCGATCCACGCAGCAGCCGATACCGCCAAAATTTCCGCGAAGCCTTCGCTGATACTTTTTTGCCATTTCTGCCACCGCGTCCAAACTTGTCTGGGGATAAACGGATCTGGATGCAAATAGCTGCGCATCCGCTCCCGAAGAGGATTTGCAAAGAGAAGGATCGCCGCCACTACCACAAACGACAATTGAAATCCCGGGTTGAATAACTCGTTTGTCGATTCCGCAAGAATCAAAAATCCAGCAGCACACAAAGAATTGATCGGCATCGGGTGACGCGACGAAATCATTCCCATCAGAAAGATCGCTGACATTGCTGCCGCGCGAATGCTGGAGGGCTTCCAACCGGTCACCAACGCATAAAAGAAAAGCGCGGGAATGATGACACAGACCGCTGTTCTCCGCCCCACGCCAGCAATGCGAAGCATCTGCCAAAGAATCACAGCAATCATGCCGACATGGAGACCTGATACGGAAAACAAATGGAATGTCCCCGTTTGACGAAACTGATCCTGCAGGTCATCCGGGATTTCGGACGTTACGCCCAGCACCATTCCTGCGAGCAAGTTGGAAACAACTGCATCTTCGCTGATCCCCTTGCGCAGCGTTGCTTCCATCCATCGCCGACAATCCCCTGCGATTCTCAACAGCGCAAATCCCGCCTTTTCCTGAATAATCGAAAAATCCTGAGGCGCCGAGGCCACGATTTCACACGTGATGCCACGCAATGCCAGAACTCGTTTGGCATCAAATTGTCCGGGATTTCTTGGCGGGGGTATCTGGCGCAGACTTCCTGTCAGTTGCACGCGATCGCCGCAGCGAGGAGCCTCACCTCGGGTTACCACCAAAATATCGCTATTCGACTGGCCGACTTTGCCATCCCACTCGAGCGATTCCAACTTCAGCGTGAAACGGTTTTTGTTTTTTTGATAAGTGATCGGTTCGCCCACAACAATTCCGGTTGCCGTCGCGATGTGCTGAGTTTTTCCAATGTCCCTCGCCAGATTAGCTGCCGGCGACTCCCTTGTCTGCCAGACCTGCAATGCTCCGAATGCAGCAGCCACAGCCAGATAAATCCCAATCGACCGTCGGGCAAATACCCAAACCATCAACGCCACAGCACACGCTGCTAAAAAAATCCCAGAACCTAGCGTCGCATTTGCTGCTAAGAGGATTCCCGCGCTGGCACAAGCCAGCAAGCCCACAAAAGGTAAGCGTTGATGCCACAGCGGAGCCTTTTGTTTCATGAAGTCAACCAGGCTTGAAGCGCTTGTTTCAAATCATCAACCCAAGTTTTCGTTTTGGGATTTCGGCACACCATGGGTCACATTTTGAAGTGCAAATCTTCTATGCGACCCACTTCGCCATTGCAAACATAGGCATCAAACAAATCATCGCCATTTCGCACCGTTTGAAATAAACCAACGAACAATATGGAATCCATGTCCTCCCCGGCGGTAGAACCCGCTACGATTCAACCCCCGTCGCGACTGCAAAGCTTCTTCTACTGGTTGGCTGGAGCGCGCTGGGAGATTCTTCAAAAATGTCCCGCTTCAGAGCAGGAACGCATGGCCATTCTCGGCTCGACCGTATTGGTGCCGACCGTGATGTCATTTCTCGGCATGTTCTTTTTTGCCAAGAGCCGTTTTGAAGAACCCCCATTTTTGGCCGTGACCGTCCTCTCTTTGCTTTGGGCGTTCGTTATCATGACAACCGATCGGATTTTAATAACGATGTATCGCCCGTTCCAACCTTTCTGGAAGAGGGCTACACAAGTTAGTTTCCGCCTCTTTCTTGCAAGCCTCATCAGCCTCGCGATCGCCTTTCCGTTTTGTCTGGATCAATATCGCCCAGCCATCCGCTTCCTCTACCAAACCGAACTCCAAGGGAAATTGAATGATCTCCGCAATAACGAAGCCAAGGGTCGCGCTGATCTCCGCACCAATCTTGCCCGCATCAGAGACAGCTCCGAGGCGGACAGGCGCAAGTTGGAGAGCACTTATCTTACCTCCCGCGAATCTTTCGCCTCTCAGTTACCACCTCTGGAACGAGCCCAGATCAACCCCGAAATCTATGCCGATGAAAAAATGGAAGAAGAGCGACGCCGCGCCTCCGCACCTGAATTCATTGCGCCCGCCTCCGCCGCCACACTAAACATCATTGCGAAACTGGACGCCTCGAAGCAGAACCTCCAAAATCTCCAAATCAAGCGTGAGCAGGAGGAATCCATGCACCGGCGCCTTGTTGAGGCCATCGCACGCGAAGAACTCGGCATGCCAAACGAGTTTTACCCTGAAACCAAAAAACCTGGCTCGGGGCCAAGATTAAAGGACATGAAGCTCCGCGATACTCGCGTGATAACTGAAATCGGGAAACTCGACTTGTCTATTCAGGCCGAGACCAAGGAAATCACGTCACTGGATGATTCACTCGCTGCGGCGCGCCTCGTCGACCGCAACTTCTATCTCGACAGCCTGAGCTCAAAACGCGCCGCCTTTGTCAATGAAGCCGAGGAACGAGAGCGCATCCGCCGCGGCAAGCTGGACAAACTGAATGCCAAAATTTTGTCCCTCGATCAGGATTATCCCACGCTAACAGCCAAGCTTGATGCCCATGTTCGTGCGCTTGAGGAGGAACAGGCCCGCAGCCAGCAACGCCATGATGATACGTTTTTGCCGCCTATCCATCGGCTTGATCAGAAAATTCACGGCATGTTTGACCCGATGGAGGAAACGATCGGTCTTTACAAAGTCATTTTCCGCCCGCCGCCCGAGATGGTCGGCGACTCCGCGCTCGAATACCGCTGGGCTGCCGCGCTTTTTCAATTCCTCGTCGTTTTTGGAACCCTGTTCTTTCTCGACCTCATTCCCATCGTTGTGAAAATGCTGACCCGGCCCGGCCCATACGATGTTCTGCTCGAGTATTCCGAATTTACCGCCAACGCAAACTGGGTGGATTTTCAGAAAAATTTTGCAACAAACGGCAGCGGTTGGAGTGCGCGATCGTCAAATGTTGTATTGCCAGACGACTTAGTTCGTGCCCACTACGAACACCCTCTCTCCAACTAATTTCAAAAGCACTTGCATTTCCCCTCGGCGATTTTTGTATGCATGGTGAAAAAGGTTCGCCTTGCCGCCCGTATTTCGTTACAGCAATCAGCCTAATTTATTTTTTCATCTCATGAGTTCCGTCATCCAAGCCAGCAAGGAAGCCCCATTTGTCAATTCACTCGGGATTCCTTTCGTGCCCGTTCCCCATTTTTCAACGCTCTTCGCCATCTGGCCCGCGCGCGTTCAGGACTACGCCGCTTTTGTTAAGGAAAAAGGCGGCAACCTTCCGGACCAATCCCCACAAAGCGCAGACGACCATCCGATCACGAATATCACTTGGAAAGAAACCTGTGTTTTTTGCGAATGGCTGACCGCCCGTGAGCATGCTGCTGGGACACTGCCTGCGAATCTCGTTTACCGCCTTCCTAGCGATCTCGAATGGAGCGCCGCTGTTGGCCTTCCCACCGAACAAGGTGCACGCCCCGATCAGCGCAGCGGCGAATTGGATGGCTACCCATGGGGACTCAGCTGGCCGCCACCCAAAAATGCCGGCAACTATTCCCAGGAACTCGGGGTGGATTCGTTTGAATTCACCTCGCCTGTAGGCAGCTTTGCGGCCAACGACTTTGGCATCTACGATCTTGGCGGCAACGTCTGGGAATGGTGCTACGACTACTACGACCGCTCCCAAGAATGCCGCGTTCTTCGCGGAGCCTCATGGTTCAACGGATACGGCGACCGCCTGAAATCCTCCTTCCGCAATGACCTCGGCCAACCCGACTCCCGCTTCACGAGCTTCGGCTTCCGCCTGACCATCGGCGAAGCTCACTAAGTCGATCCCGCAGGATAATTCCCGTGCGAGCCTCTCCTCTGGGGTCAGTCCTGCATTTTGATTTTTTATTTACACGGCAATGTCCATAAATGGCGACTTATTGGCAATATGCGGGACTGACCCCTGTTTGCTTGTGATAAATTTTCCCAATTAGGTTAATTCTGTCAAAAAAACCTACACGGCGCGGCCGGAGGCCACGCTCTACCATTTCGAAGTGCGGGACGTGAGCCAATGGTGAATATCTTTTATCACGACGTCTTTATCCCAATCATGCCAAAGGAGATGGTAGGCTTCGGGATAAATGTGAAGCGTTTTGTCTCCGGCGGAAATTTTTTTAAACCAGGCTTCGACCTGCGTTGATTTGACAAAGCAATCACATCCAGCGGCGAGGACGAGTGTTGGCAGGGTGAGTGAGGGTG
>JBEIMO010000037.1:0-12468 GCA_040378625.1 Verrucomicrobiia bacterium
AAAAAAAACTATTCCGAGACGTTGCTTGGACATCAGTAAACGAAAGCAAACCTTAATGACCAATCAGTCAAATTTTAGGAGTTTTGAGCCTTTTTTTAGGAGTCAGAAGCCTCCTAAAATCCACAGAGCCTTTACCAGTGCGGCTTAGAAAGGAAAATGAGGCGAGGGTCGGAATCGAACCGACGAATACAGCTTTTGCAGAGCCGTGCCTTACCACTTGGCTACCCCGCCGAGGAGTTGAAAAGATATACAGTCGCGAATGCGTGATGACAACCCAAAGTTATGATTGGTTAAATTTCTTTGAGCGTTGCATTCCGAGGATTGCGAAATGCGGGGGATTCGGAAAGACTCCGCGCGGTATGAATAAAATTGTTGTCGCTTACTCGGGAGGTCTCGACACCTCGGTGATTCTAAATTGGCTCAAAGAAATCTACGGCGCGGAAATCGTCGCATTTTGTGCGGATGTGGGCCAAGCCGAGGAACTCGATGGTCTTGAAGAAAAGGCTCTGAAAACCGGCGCGCAGAAATGTTATGTCGATGACCTTCAAGAGGAATTTGCCCGTGATTTCATTTTCCCGATGCTTCAGGCTGGGGCGATATACGAGGGCCAATATTTTCTCGGCACCAGCATTGCGCGTCCGCTTATCGCCAAGCGAATGGTGGAGATTGCCAGGGCCGAAGGCGCTTCCGCAGTGGCTCACGGAGCGACTGGGAAAGGAAATGATCAAGTTCGTTTTGAACTCACCGCAGCGGCGTTGGCTCCGGATATCGAAGTGATCGCTCCATGGCGTGATGCGCGTTTCCGCGAAAAATTCCCAGGTCGCGCTGAGATGATTGCTTATGCGGAGTCGCACGGTGTTCCGATTGCCGCCAGCGCGAAGAAGCCCTATTCGATGGACAGAAACCTTCTGCACATCAGTTACGAAGCGGGTATTTTGGAGGATCCTTGGTATGATGCGGGTGACCTCAAAAACCGCGAATACTTCACAACTCTCTCGGTGCTTCCAGAAGATGCACCCGACGCTCCCGAAATGGTGGAACTCGAATTTGAACAGGGAAATTGCGTGGCCGTTAATAGCCAACGCCTGAACCCACTCGGTGTGATGCAGCTTTTGAACAAGATCGGTGGAAAACATGGAGTAGGCCGTGTGGACATGGTCGAAAACCGCTTTGTCGGCATGAAGAGCCGTGGCGTTTATGAAACTCCAGGCGGAGCGATTCTGCACTTTGCCCACCGCCAAATGGAATCGCTGACAATGGACCGCGAGGTTATGCACCTTCGTGACAGCCTCATTCCAAAATACAGCACACTTGTTTATAATGGATTTTGGTTCGCTCCCGAGCGCGAGGCCATTCAAGCGCTCGTTACAGAATCTCAAAAAAATGTCAGCGGCACAATTCGCGTGAAACTCTACAAAGGCGGCATCCATGCAGCCGGACGCAAGAGCCCGCTGAGCCTCTACAATCCTCACATCGCCACGATGGAGGCCGATCCGACCCAAGCCTACAATCAGGATGACGCGACAGGATTTATTCGTCTGAACGGCCTCCGCTTAAAAGTGGCTGCCGGCGTCCACGGCGCGAAATAATCGAGTCGCCGGCTTGCTGGCGCGATCCTAAAAAATCAATAATGGGAATCTGCGAGTGATGTCATCCCCCACCCGACTTCACTTCGCTTCCCATCGGAATCATGCTGATCTCTGAGATATTTTATTCGATCCAAGGCGAAGGCGAGCTAACTGGCGTTCCGTCCGTTTTTGTGCGCACCTCCGGCTGCAATCTTCGCTGCGTGTGGTGCGACACACCATATGCCTCGTGGAATCCCGAGGGGGCTGACATGTCGGTTGATCACATTTTGGAGGAGGTCAAAAAACATCCCGCCCGTCATTGCGTTCTCACCGGGGGCGAACCGATGATTGCCCGCGGAATCCACGAACTGGCGCAAGCTCTCCGCCAAGCGGGATACCACATCACCATTGAAACTGCCGGAACCATTGCGCCATCTGGAATCGCCTGCGATTTGGCATCCATCAGCCCGAAGTTAGCACACTCGACTCCGCCAGATGGATCATTGGAAAAAGCTTGGATCGAACGTCACGAACGCATGTGCCTTCAACCCGACATCCTATGCGATTGGCTCCAGCATTACCCCTTTCAGCTCAAATTTGTTTACTCCCAAGCATCCGATTTGAAAGAGATCCAAGCATTGATCGATTCGCTCGGCATTCCGGTTCCCCCATCAAAAGTGATGCTGATGCCAGAAGCCACGAGCGAATCCGCCATGGAGGCGCGTCAGAGCGAACTCATTGCCATTTGCCTCCAACGGGGATTTCGCTACTGCGACCGACTGCATATTCGACTCTTCGGGAACAAACGCGGAACATAAGCGAGATCCGCTCAACAAGCGGAGGGCTCAGCGTTTTTCGACCAATTTAAAATCATCAAAAAATGCGTCCCCCACTCCGGGCGTCAAAGTGAATGATACCCGAATCGACGCCTCTTTGATTTCGTTGAGGCCAGTCAGATTTTTGTTGGTCCACCCCACCGTAAATTCCTTTTTTACATCGATCCAAGAGGCCGTCGCCACAAAGGGAGTGGATTCGATTCTTTCCTCACTCGCCTCCGAGCGTCCTGTTACAGCTCCCCGGTCCCCCTCGGTGCCTTCCTTGAGAAGTTTCGAGCCAGAATAAACAATCTCCGCCACAGCATTGCTCACCTGATTTCCCCGCAGCTTGAATGTAAGCACATATTTTCCACCCACTTTGAGTTTGGTTTTTAGTTTCTGATTGAAGGAAAAAACATTCGGCGCCTGAGCGATCTCACTGATTTCGCCTTGGCTGCGATTGGTCAAAGCCGCCTGAACTGCCGATGAGGCCTCATCGCGATCATACCCCGCGTGCAAGCAAACTTGGCCTTCAGCAGGCGATACAGCCGCCTTGGCGCTTAGGGAGGATTCTTTCGGATCATCGGGATTCTTTTTCTGAGCGGACAAATACCCATAAAAATTTCCCCGTGATTGCCCAAAATCGATACCCCATTCCTTCGGCGCAAAAATGGGCATCACTTCATCATCAATCGGGATATCAGCCCGCTTGGGGAAAAGCGGAGCGGTCGGCGATCCCGCATTCAGAGCCATGGAGACCTTTCCTGAAGTCAGTCCAAAAATCAGGTCAAACAAGCCATCGCCATTAAAATCCGCCGAGGAAATCGTGCACGCACCCCCAAGCGACAGGAGATTTTTGGCATTGATCGCTTCCAGGGGATCTTTTTTAGCAGGGTCATTGGGAGGCGTTGCCGCGTCGGGTTTGCTGCCCATGACAAACGAATCGAAGGCGAGTGGTTCGTTCGGTTTCCATGGTTGACCGCTGTTCAAATAGACCGCGATCTTGCCGCTGCGTTCCGAAACCAGCAGGTCGTCGAACCCATCCCCATTGAAATCGACCACGCTGGGGCAGAGTTGCTCCAACCCCATTCCATAAGCCAAGACGCTGCGATCCTTTTCCTCAAATGCGAGCTTGCCCAGACGTTTGCTGGTTAAAATATGCACACTGTTGGCGGAATAAGATCCCTCGCCAACAAGGATGTCATTTTTCCCATCTCGGTTCCAATCGACCACACAGGGCGAAAAAACATTTCCCCAAGGGTTAGTCCCTGTGGAAATGATTGCCTCCTCGAGCTTCGCCGGATTCCGAAACTCGGGCTTCGATTTGCTTCCTGTATTCGGTATGTGAATCAACTCGCCGCCGTAATTTCCAATAATCAGATCGAGTTTCCCCGAGTGATTCATATCCGCGAGAGCGATCCTCTGGACACGGCGCAATTGGTGATCCCGTAAAAGCGCAGCGAAATCCGACTGGGTAGCAGTCACTTTTTTTGGATCCGGTTTTTTGTCACCCGCCTTGTCCTTGATCACAGAAACCTTGGTCGGCCTGGGATTCAGAAACAGTGAAGAAAATTCGCCCGGCTTGAACTTCGGCTCGCTCGGAGAACCAAAATTAAAATAGATTCGCAACACCCCATTGCCATCCATCATGGCAATATCCGGCAACTCGTCGCCATTGAGATCCCCAGCACTTATAGAAACCGGCATGTTATGATCTTTAATGTCGCCCTCTACGCTCAGAATGCGGGCATTTTCCACAGGCCCCTGCATGAATGCATTTGACCAGGGATTCGTCGCCGGCGAGAAATCCTCAAAACCTCCGTTGACGATTAGATTTTCTGGGGTGGATTGAGCCCGCAACGAAACCATCGAAAAGACCACGACAGCGAGACTGGGGAGAGGAAACAAAAGTCGCATGACATCGCTTCTATACGTCCGGCAGCAAAGGGAAGTAAAGGGACAAGTTTTTAAAACAAGAACACCCCGTTCCAATTTAAAAGTTCTGGAGCGAATCGGTTTTAATCTCTTTTTCCTGAGGCTTTATTTTGTCAAAATGTCAGAATGTCATCGAAAAAAATCCTTATTCTTGGCGGCAAGGGGCGCTTGGCGGCATCTCTCGCGAGCCATTGGGCGGCGAATCATCATGTTGAGACGCTCGCCCGCCCGGAGTTGGATGTGCAGGACTTGAACGCCTTGCAACGGGAACTCGAAAAAAGGTCGTTCGACATCCTCATCAACGGCACCGGGCTCACCAATGTCGATCGCTGCGAGAAGGATCGCGACGAAGCCCGCCAGATCAATGCCCTCGCTCCAGGCGTGATGGCCAAAGCGGCCAGCCAACAAGGAGCACGCTTCATTCACTTCAGCACGGATTACGTTTTTGACGGCAAAAAACCAGAACCCTATCTCGAATCCGACGCCGCCAACCCGCTCGGCTATTACGGCGCAAGCAAACTCGAAGGGGAACAAATCGTGTTGGCTGAAAGCAGTCATCACCTTGTCGTGCGTGTTTCTTGGGTTTTTGGCCCAGCCAAGCCATCGTTCGTGGACTTGGTCATCCAGCGAGCCTGCAAGGAAACCAGCGTTGAGGCGATTGCCGATAAATTTTCAAGCCCAACACTGGCCGACGATGTGGCATTGTGGATGGAACCATTCTTTGAAAATTCTCTTCCCGGCGGCCTTTACCATGCCTGCAATTCCGGTTCCTGTTCCTGGCAGGAATATGGGGCCTATGCACTGCAATGCGCGGCCGAGGCTGGCGTTCCGCTCCTAACAACAACCGTGAATGCAATTCACTTGGCGGACATGAAACAATTCATTGCGCCGCGCCCTGTTTTCTCCATTCTTTCTACACGCAAGCTCACTGAGGCGACCGGGATTGCTCCCCGCCACTGGCATGATGCTCTGCGTGACTACATTTTTAAAAAATATGCACCGATTTCATCTCCGTCCTGAAAATTGGGACAACGCGACTCTCGACGCCGAAGAAGCCCATCACTGCCTCAACGTTCTCCGACTCAAGGAAGGCGACCGCGTCACCGCTTTTGACGGCGCAGGACGCGAGGCTCAAGGAACCATCGCCTCGGCAAGCGGATCCAAAGTCACTCTCAAGCTCGGCCCGGCATCAAAGTCACCTCCCCCACCCTGCGAGATCACGCTCGCCCAAGCCGTGCCCAAGGGCAAAAACATGGACCTCATCGTGCAAAAAGCCGTGGAACTCGGCGCCGCCCACATTGTGCCCATTCTCTCCGACCGCACGGTTGTTCAACTTGAAGCGGATGAAACCACCAAAAAACGCGAGAAATGGCAGTCTGTTGCCCTCGAAGCCTGCAAACAATGTGGTCAAAACCGCATGCCCGAAGTCGCGCAACCGCTCAGCCCAAAAGATTTTCTCGAACGTTTGGACAAGAATTCCCTGCTCCTGATCGCCTCACTTCAGCCAGATGCCCGTCCGCTCAAAACCGTTTTGGAGGGATACAAAAGCCAGAATGGTTCCCTGCCTAAACGGGTGACTGTTTTTGTCGGACCGGAAGGTGATTTTACCCCTGCGGAAATTGCTCTCGCGAAATCCCACGGCTGCCAACCGATCACCCTTGGCCCAATCATTCTTCGCACTGAGACCGCTGCGATTTACTGCCTCAGCGTTCTCGCGCACGAACTCTTCATTCCTTAGCAGGCGGCGCGCTCAAAAGCGGCGGCAATGGCGCTGGTGTTATCTCAGGAATAATGCGTGTTGGAGGTGTTGGTGTCGGAGAAACAACTTTCTTCGTGAGGGGAACAGGTTGCTCTTTCGGCAAGGATTGAATTCCGAAAAACACCACAAATCCGACGCTCAAAAAAAGTGCAAAAAGCGAAACAACCAACGCCCACAAAGATCGCTGGGATGCTGTTCGAATCGCCTGCTCGGCAATCATCCGCTCCCGCTCGGCGATCAACTCCATGCACGCGAGGCGCTGACGCGACCGCTCGGGCAACGTAGGAGCCAGCGCCTTGAGACGTTCGAGCGGATACTTGGCATAATTCCGCTTATCGTTGTCCAAGATTTCAAATTCGTATTCATTCATGGCTATGAGGGATGCCATATCCTATTCGAGTTCTCGATATCGATCAACCAGCGAGCGACAGAACAATCCCGGGCGTCAACCGCCAGCGCGTGACGACGAAAGATAGTTCAGGGAATCTGCGACACGCCCTGCGACAGCATCAGGTTTTTCGAGCAGCATTTGGTGACCGCATTCTTGTAGAACGTGGCACTGACTGTTTCTTACGGCACCTGCCATACGCAAGGCGAGATGCTGATATTTTGTATCCCCTTCCCCAGACAAAAACACTGCCAGCCCGGAATAAGAGGAAAGCTCACTCCATAATGAGGGAAGAACTCCTGGGCTCCACCGCTCCAAGTCCTCTGCAAACGCATTGGGTTCAGAGTGAATGCGGGATGCAATAAAGGCTTCCTTGAGAGCCTCTGTGCGGGAGGGAGAAGCAAAGACCGGCAAGTTCCACCACTCATTTAAAAAAGCCCTCCATTCGGGGTTTGTTCTTATCCCTCGCAAACGTTGAGCCAGTGCAAAGTCGTCGGACTTTCTTTGAGCGCGTTGATCCGAATCCCCGAGTCCTGCCGTGGTCGAAACACCAATAAAACACGAAAACCTCTCGGGGCAAGTGAGCGCAACCTTCAAGCCCAGGCGACCACCGAGCGAATACCCGATCAGAGTGGCTTCGGAAATTCCTTCGGCATCACAGAAGCTAATTAAACTCACAGCAATGTCTGCTGATTTGGGCAAGGCCGGTGCAACAATTCGAAGATTAGGAATCCGCTGGAGAAGGCAATTCGCAAACGAATCCCAATCTGCAGGCTCGCCCATAAATCCGTGGAGGCAGATCAATACAGGTCCATTGGAATCGCCCCAGCGAAGAACCTTCATTTGCTCCATACAAAAGGAATTTGGCGAACGTGATCCGCTATTTGAGTGTGAAGGACAAAGTTCGCTTCACGACTTGTTTTGCATTCCAAAACCCGAGGCTTGGAGGAGCGCTGAGCGAGGGTTTTTTCGAGTTCCGCCAAGCTCGCGATCACCTGATAATCCAATCCAAACTGGGCTGCGGCATGCTCAAAGTTGCAACCATGCGGCGTTTCAAGGAGCTTCTCCCTCGACTCGGTGTTCATCGCTAAAGGAAGAAATTGAAAAATACCTCCGCCATCATTGTTGATAACGAGAAGCGTCACAGAGAGACCACGCAGCAGGGCCAGGGAATTGAGATCGTGCAGAACTGTCAGATCGCCTAATACCCCGATCAGATGGGCATTTCCCGCAAATGAAATCCCCGCCATTGTGGCTACATTGCCATCAATTCCGCTGGCTCCACGGTTCCCAAAGATTGGCATCGAATGGTGCGCCAGAGTTGGAGCGAAAGAGTCAAAATCACGCACAGGCATCGAATTTCCAAGAAACAATGGCCGTTGCTGCAATGAAACAACTCGCGCGACAACCCGAGAAATACTGGGCTCGCTGAGGTTGGACGCATTATCGAGATGGGTTTCAAAAACCTTCCTAATCTCGTCATCAGCACGAATCCAATCACGCCTCCAGCAACTCGTGCCACGTGATCCTTGGACGTTGGCTTCACAAAATTCAGCGATTCCCGAGCGAATAACAACCGGCTTTTGATCCCAAGGATCGAGTGTCAGCACGGATCGACGGACTTGGAGGTAATCGGAGCCCTTGCAATGACTGATCCACTGTCCGATTCGTTTGGACACAAGACTGCCTCCAAAATGAAGAACACGCTCAGGCGGAGGTGTGTCTTTTCGCTGTAAAATCGCATCGGCATGGCTAATCACTTCGGCCGACAATCGGGCCCCCGATAAAGCATCCGCAAAAACTGGCCATCCCAAGTGCTCAGCGAATTTGATAGCGGCCTGAACATCGCCTTGCTCGCAAGCCGGCAATCTTCCAACGACCACCACACCTCGCTCGCATTGAAAGAATGCTCCCAGATTTGGGGATTCGTTAACACAAGTATGCTGCAAATTCTCGACGGGCACGAGAGGCCGAAGATCGATATCTGAATTGTCCTCCGCAGGCAGCAATGGCTCACGGAATGGCATATTCAAATGAACGGGTCCGGGATTTTCTCCAGTGGCAGATTGAAGTGCCTTTTGGATGAAAGCTTCCAGTTGATCCAAGGAATTGTCCGGCCCGGCACAAGGAATGTCAGCTTGGAAGCGGATAAACGATCCAAAGAGACCAGGTTGATGAATGGTTTGATTGGCCCCAGTTCCACGCAATTCTGGCGGACGGTCGGCCGTAAGAAAAATCAGCGGCACCCCCGAATGCGAAGCCTCCACGCATCCTGGCAGAAGGTTTGCCACAGCCGATCCGCTTGTCGTCACGCAAACAGCCGGTTTCCCGCTGGCAAGCGACCAACCAAGGGCGGCAAAAGACATTCCCCGTTCGTCAAAGTGGGTTGTTACGATATCACTCGGCAAATCCGCAAGAGCAGCCGCCAAGGGCGCTGAACGTGCTCCGGGACTTACAAAAAAATGACCAACGCCAAGGTCGCACAATCCCTTGATCATGGCGCGACCCCAGATGCGATTTGAGACAGAGGAACTCATGGAGCCAGAATGTAAAGAACCCCGGAGATTTTATCCTCAAGTTCCACCCATTCGCGTTCGGCGTCCGAGCCGTTCACGATTCCGGCACCAGCGTAAACATCGAGAAATTTTCCACGCAAGTGCATAGATCGAATTGCCACAGCAAACTCCGCCTCATTTGCAGATGCACATCCAATCGGGCCTGCATACCAACCACGATCAAATGGTTCGTTTCTCGCAATAAAATCCCGGGCCGCGCGGGTGGGTGATCCACAGGTTGCCGGCGTGGGATGAAGGGCTTCCAAAATCGCGCGATCCCCCACCCCATCGTTCAAGGTTCCTCTCAAAGCGGTGCGCAGATGTTGCAAGCGCGCCAACTTGAGGACCCCCGGCTTTTCATCACATTCAAATTCCGAGCAAAGCTGTTGAAAGGATTTCGCGAGGGAGTCCACAACAAGGCGGTGTTCGAGTTGTTCCTTGGAAAATTCGCGAAGTTGGGTTTCGAGGCGTTCATCCTCGGAGGGGTCGAGACTTCTTTGACGCGTTCCCGCCACCGCCTCGCTTTGAATGGCATTGCCGGTGCGGCGATAGAGCAATTCCGGGCTCGCTCCAAGAAACGCTCCAGAGGACTGGGTAGGTTGAAAACAGAAATGAAAGCACGCCGGCGCTCCGGCCATCAGAATTTCCAGCAAAGCAAATGGCAGCACAGGGCAATTCAACTCCAGCGAGGATCGGCGTGCCAAAACGACTTTAACCAGATCGGAGGAATCAAACTCCTGCAGTGCCGATGCTGTGATTTTCGCCCAGTTGGAGTAATTCGGCTGATCCCATCGCGTCAACACGCTCGGGCGGAGGAATCGTGTCTCCGGAAGAATCGACGCCACCCACCCCGAAATGTCCGTCGCTTGGGTTTGACCATTGCGGAAGTTTACAGCAAGACGGGTCGAACTTCCTGAGCGAATGATTTCTGCACGCGGGATGAAATAGGTTTCCGCCGGAAAACCTGCCCATTCTTTACCTATCGGACGGGATGCATCAAATCTCGCTCCGCCAAACACCCTCACTCCGGGATCCGAGTCTTCGAGCAATTGAGAGAGCTCGTCCAACGTGCCATCAACAATGCAGCCCATCGCCGCCGTTTCGGAACTTCCGGAGCGTGATCGCCAGAATAACCTCGGGAAATGCGGCGCCGATTCCAACCAACTTGGGGAAAAGTGCTCGCCATTTTCAATTTCCCACTCGATCCGATGAATCGCTCCCGAGGTCAGACCCGCCGAAATAACGGGCAGAGAAAGCTCGGTCAACTCGCCTGCGCGAAGCGTTGTCAAAAGTGCGGCGGAGTTCATTTAGAAATTAATACGCGAAAATGGCAGGAAAAGTTGTAAAACATTTCTCTGTCCAAAAAATACCAACATGGAAAACATGACAAGCCCAGTCGCATATATTCACAATCGCCACGTTGAATTCGCAGACACCGATGCCGCCGGAATCGCCCACTTCAGTCGCTTGCTTGTGATGGTTGAAGCCGCGGAACACGCGTGGTTCAAATCCCTCAACATTCCGATTCTTTCGACTCAATCCGCCTGGCCCTGCGTTTCACTCGACGTAACATACAAATCAAAGTG
Organism: Verrucomicrobiia bacterium; assembly: GCA_040378625.1. Taxonomy (GTDB): domain Bacteria; phylum Verrucomicrobiota; class Verrucomicrobiia; order Chthoniobacterales; family Terrimicrobiaceae; genus UBA967. The sequence goes on from JBEIMO010000037.1 coordinate 10,607, forward strand.
CGAGTTTGGAGATGAACTTTATATCCAAATCCAGCAAGTGACTCTCGGCAACTCCTCGCTGACCTATAAATTTCACGCGGCCAAAGCCTCCAATCCACAGGCTGCATTTGCCGGAACCATGACCAAGTGTCACATCGATCCGGCATCAGGCAAATCCATCCCCATTTCGGATGAGGTGCGAAACGCCTTGGGCAACCTTCCGCAGCAGGCAATTTAGATTGCAGGGATTCGCAAGCACCGATACGTTGATCCCTTCAAATATGGAAAATATTCTGGCCTCCCGCGAATTGCAGATCGAGCGGAAACATGTCGTGATTGAGCTTCGACAAAATGATCGCGGTCGATTCCTGAAAATCACGGAAGAAGCCCACGGGCGCCGCAACTCGGTTATTATACCAAGCACTGGACTTGATGAGTTTGAAAATCTGCTTGATGAAGTGCTTACCGCCGGCGAAGAAATCGAATAATCCCTACCCTCCTATTTGACATTCATTCCCTGATTTGAGATTTGGATTTTCAACGATTTAAGACCACCTGAACTTATATGTCTGAACCCAACAAAGAAACCGTCCGGATCGTTCTTCCTGGAGCCAATGACCCCAAGCCAGGCACCCCCGGTTTTCCCACGCCTCCCAAATTAAATCTTCCCCCGAAGCCTATTCCGAGCCCTTCGCTAGGCACCGTGAAAATCCCCTCTCCGGCAGCAGTTATTCCCAAACCACCGACCGTTCCTTCTTTATCGGTTCCCAAGCCACCCGGATTGTCTGTTCCTCAACCTTCGACAGTTCCTTCCATTCCTACCGTTCCTGCGGCTCCATTGGCAAAAGCACCTTCCATCCCGTCAGCACCGGGAATTCCTAAACCTCCGACTGCTCCGGGAATTCCAGCGGTTCCGATTCCCCCAGCTCCGCCTTCAGCCCTTAAGCCACCGACTGTCCCTTCAGCGCCAGCGGTTCCAGCTTCGCCGATTGCTCCTAAACGCCCAGCCTTGGCTCCAGCAGCCCCAGCGATACCATCTATTCCAGCCGCCGCAAGCGTTCCAGCGCCAAGTGCCCCATCGATTCCAACCACAGGAGAAATGCCTCCCGCAGCTCCCGCCGTCGCTATCCCCAAACCTCCAGGGCCAGCTGCTCCCAAAAAGGAAACCGCTAAAATTGCGCTCCCCAAGGTTACCAAGACCGTGCCTCAAGCCACGATGAACCTCAAAGCTCCCGTGCCGTCGGTTGCCCCTGTGGCGGCACCGGTAAAAGCCAAGCCAAGTGTTGACACTGACAGCGAAGAGACAGAAACCTCGGAGGTTCAATCCAGCTCCACCGCAGAACTTATTTTAGGCATTGCGGCAACCATCACCGCACTTCTTGCATTGGGCGTCCAAATCTGGACATACCTCGGTTAATTCTTCATAAATTCATCTTATGGCAAACCAACACGTCACCGAACTCAACGATTCCAACTTCCATTCCTTCATCAAAAATGCCACCACGCCCGTGCTGGTGGACTTCTGGGCCCCATGGTGCGCTCCCTGCCGCATGCTTGGCCCAGTGGTGGACGAAATCGCCACGGAAAATGCCGGAAAATTTTCCATCGCCAAAGTCAATGTGGACGACGCACCCAGCATTTCCTCGGAATTTGGGATTCGCAGCATTCCCTGCCTGATCTATTTCCATGGTGGAGCCAAACGCGACCAGTCCGTGGGAGTTTCTGGAAAAGGTGAGATCGTAAACAAACTCACCGCTCTTCTTTAAAAACCCCCAACACATTGCCTCGAAGGTCAATTCCCGGGATTTGTTAATTCAATTTGTTTGATCCACAGTGAACGTCTCTGACCTTCGTGAAATTTTGCAATATGTGCCTCTTTTTAA
>JBEIMO010000038.1:0-12042 GCA_040378625.1 Verrucomicrobiia bacterium
CAATGAGTTCCTTGCCGCTTCCGGTGTCCGTCACAGACACATCGTCGAACCAGGCTTTGCCGACTTTCTCTCCTTTGGCCGTCCATGGTGAGGCTTGGAAAGAGACCTTCATGGAAGCCGCGCCGACAGGGATGGCTCCGATGGTCTTCTTAAAATTCGTCCATTCCATGACGGCGGGGAGATCAAGGAGGATATTCTTGCCGCCGAGATGACTGCCCGAAGCATCAGAAAAACTCAGAACCAGCTGAGCGGGTTGGTCGGCCTTTTCCGTGCGATACCAAATGTTGATATCAAGTGATTTGCCAGAAATAGAGATCGGTTCGCAGGTTGAGACCTGAGGGCTCGCTGTCGTGCTCGCATCCTCGACCAAAAGAGACTTCGTTCCGGAGCGAGGCTGCTCCGGGCTGAGCTTGCCGTCTTTCCAAAAATCAGGCCCCCCGGGGAATTTGACCGTGAACATGTCGAGCGGCGCCGGGTGGTAGGGGCTGATGCGGTTGTCGCTCAGGAGACGCATGTATTTGTCCCATACCGCCCGTTTGTCGGCATCGGTCTGGAGACGCTGGTATTTCCAGACGCGACCGGCGTCCAAACCGAAGAGCGTGCGGCAGGTGGTGGTATCCGGCAGAGAAAACCCATAGACCTCGACCTCGAGGGGGACCGTGGCCGTGAAGCCCTCGGCCTTGACCGTGATCTGCCCGCGATAGAGACCGGGGGCTGTGTTGGCGGGAGCCTTGACGCGCACCCAGAGCGGTTGGTTTTCCCCTGCAGCCACGCTCACGCCGCCCTTGAACGGCGGCAGCGGGTCGGGCCAGTTGCCTGTGCCGCCGATTTCGTCGGAGGGGATTTCGACATTCACATATCCGACGCGCAGGACTTTGATGGCATCAGCCGGCAACAACGCGCCGGACTCGGAACGCAGTTCCCCGGCGATGGCAGTCAGGCCGGTGAGGGCTTTATCCGGGCGCACGACAAGCTGGGCGCCCTCGGCTTCGTTGCCGGACAGACTGATGCGGATCGCTTGGCTCTTTGCCGTCGGCAGCGGACGCGTTTTGGAGACTTTCCATCCGGAGGAAGCCCACCAGAGGCCGACTCCAGGAGACGGGGACTTCAGCAACTCACCATAGTTGGTGGCATTGAGGATCGGTTGATTAATGGCCGCTGCCAGACGGGTCGACGAATTTTTTCCGAGCGAGAATTCGAGAGCATAGATGCCAGCCTCTCGCATCTCAAAAGGAATACTGACCGCTGCGGACTTCCCGGGAGCCAATTTCACAGGAGCGGCCGTGGATTTTTTTTCACTTTGCGTGCCCAAGCGGATCGACAATTCGGGGTTCAACTGGACTGCCTTGTTGCCAAGGTTGGTCACCTTCACCGCAAAAGAGGGCTTTGCGGGATCCGATACCAAAGGCTGGACCGAGATCGCAGGATCCTCGCCCAGCACTGTCATCGCCGCGGTGTTTCCCAGCGCCTGCAGCGGGGCGCCATCGATGTTTGCGGAATACTCATACCCTTTGACCTGGAAGAAGACGGGCTTGGAGTTGTCCGTCGTGTCATTGCAAAGCCGCACCCAGATCGCGGAGGCGGGCAGCATGTCCGCGGGGATTTTTACCTTTCCCGTATCACCTTTTTTCAAGGTGGCGACGCGGCGGAAGTCCTTGCCATCCGTGGAAAGCTCAACACCGAGCGCCCAACTTGATTCCACATGGTAGGAGGGGGTCACTGAAAGTTCGCCCGAGAGTTGCTTGCGGCCCGCAAGCTCATGCCGATAAACCACGGCATCGGTCGGCTTGCTGAAACGCCAGCGATCGTCATGAAACACATTGCTGCAGGAGACCAGCGCGCGGCTCACATTGCGGAATACCTTGTTTTTAAAGGGCGCCTTGAAGTCGTAGCGGTTGCCCATCACACTTTCACCTTCGCCAAGCAACAAGCCATCCACCGAGGATTGGGCGAGCTTGATGGGAAAAAGCTCGATGTCATCATACTCGATGCTGCCCTTGAGCTGAAAGGCTCCGAGAAAAATACGCTGCGGTTCGGCAGGAGCCACGAAGCGCACGCTGTAACTGCGAAATGGCGACACCACTTCCGAGGCATCCAGCGGAATCGTCTGTCGGGCGCACTCAGGCCCAGCAAATACTTGAGAGGAGGTGAAGAGCATCTCCGGCCGGTAACGGCAGCGGAAACGCAGTTCATAGGCAGTCCCCGGAACCAAGGTCACCGGCTCGCTGCGCCAACCGGGCTCGCCGCCATTCGCCGCCCAATTCACCGGCCCCTTTTCCGTGCTCAAGGCCACAAATCGCGACCCAGTGGCCCCCTCGCCTTCTCCCCAAACAACATTGCCCGTGCCCGTCCAGCCGACCGGTTTCCCATCGGCGCCCTGCTCAAACGACGGATTTGCAATCTCCGGTTTCAAGAGAGCAGCACTTTCCGAGAGCGCTTCAGCTTTTTGCCCGATACCTGAGATCAAGGTGAGCACAAGCAGGCAACTGATCCAGCCAGAGCGACTGCAAATAAATTTTGGTATGATATGGGATGGAACGATGTGTTTCATAAAAAAGTTGGGGCGAAAATTGAAGTGGCCCTTGAGTTTCCAAAATGCTTCTTCGAGATCAAGGACATTTTGTCTTGGAGCAGGACTTGTGCGGAGATTTTGGGGCAAGCTTCGAGTTTTCGGGTTATGCGCCAAATGTGTTGATCGACCTGCAGATGACGGGGATTGGGCGCAGATTGACTGGGAATAGCGCGAAAGAGGACCACTTCAGCGTCTACACACGGCCGAGACAGCACGTGCTTTCTTTTTTACGGCGCGGCCAGAGGGGCCACGCCCTACCAATAATGACGAGGCGGATTAGGAGCCTTTGGCGGCGGCGGCCGCAGCGGCGACTTTACCGGCATACCATTTTTCGTATTCGTCCACGGGGACGACGCGAATTTTGGCTTTCATGTTATAGTGACCGGTTCCGCAAAGTTGGCTGCAAGCGAGTTCGAGTTCCGCCGGACGGGTTGTCGTGAATTGGATCCACTTGATCGTGCGGCCTGGGACAGCGTCTTGATAGAGTCGGAATGATGGAACGTAGAACGAGTGAATGACGTCGCGGGAACGAAGGAGAACGTGAACTGGTTTGCCCACAGGAATAACCATTTCCGTGGATGTGAAATCATCTTTTCCAGCAGGGTCTTCGGGTTTGACTCCATATTTATTCTGAACGCTGAAGAGTTTCACATCCCCTTCGCCGAGTTTGCCGTCTGCACCGGCATAACGGATATCCCAGCCGAATTGGTAACTCACGATATCGATTGAGATAGCATCCGGGGCCAATGGTGTCTCGGTGAGTTCATGCCAGATGCGGTTACTCCATACAGCGAGGAGCAGGAAGATTGCGGTTGGAATGATTGTCCACCAGAATTCCAGCGTGTTGTTACCATGGCTGTAGTGGGCTTTGTGGCCCGGGCGGCGACGGTAACGGATCAGGTAAATGACATAGACAACCTGAGTCAGAATGAATACAGCCAGCGTCAGGACGAAAATGAAATTGAGCAGCATGTCGATCTTGGCGCCGCCGACTGTGATATTTGGCGGGGCCCAGTAAAGATTGCTGGTGCGTTCTTCTGCGCTAGCGGACATGAGGCAACCGCCAAGAAGGGCAGTTACTGTGAAAAGGAAGCGTAGAAAAGAATGGGTGAACTTATTCATCAGGCGGCAGGTTTGGCTGGTGCGGCGGCAGGTTGAGCATCGGCTTTCTCGGCGGGAATGGCTTTAAGCTCTTTCTGAGTCCATGGATCGCGGGGGCCGGTTTTTTCGCGAACGGATTTTACGTAGTCCGCAGTGATTGGCGGGGCATTATTTCCCCATTCGGAGCGGATGTAGGTGAGGATGGAAGCGATTTGGTCATCTTTAAGCTGGGACCATGGTGGCATCGCGTTGTTGTAGGTGTTTCCTTTGACTTGGATGGCACCTTGCATGCCCCCAAGAAGAATTTTCACAAGATGGTTGTCGCCCACCCAGTCGCCACCAACGACCCACTCGCTACCGGCGAGCGGCGGAAATTGACCGGCAACTCCAAGGCCGTTGCCTTGGTGGCAAACGACGCAGTTTTGACTGTAAAGGCGTTTCCCAATGACTTTAGGATCTGGAGCGGCTGCGGCTCCGCCTGCTCCCCCTCCAGACCAGGAGACGAGTGTGGGATTGTAGACGTCTGCTTTGAATCCACCGCTATTGAGGGCGAGGTAGAGACCGGCCCAGAAAATAATGGCGAAGCAGGTGCCAATGAGCCAAAGCGGGATCGGGGCTTTGGATTCGGTGGGCTCGGATTTTTCGCGAAGGATTGCCGGAGGAATCTCTTGCGGGACCGGTGCGTTGGATTTGTCTTCGTTCGATGGCGTGTTAGGAGTCACGGTATTACTTGGCGGTAGGCTCCGGGGACTCAGGGAGCGGGTAATTTTTATTCAAAGAAAGCAGGTAAGCTACGAGAGCTTTTGCTTCATCCGATGGGACAACTTCATAGCCGGCCTTCGGGGCGTGAGGACCAGTCAGACCAGTGATGGCTTCATTCGATGGCTGGCTCACGATTTTCCTCATTTTGTAGAGGTAGCGGTAGGATGGCATTGATGACCAGGAATTCACACTCTTGGGCTCGTAGAGGTGACGGTGAATCGCATTAGCATCGGTGACGCGAACGCCATAGTTTGAGAGGTCTTGCCCGATGCGGGTGTTTCCGAGGAATGGGGTGTAATCGCGGATGTAGTCGCGGGCCACTGTTTGGCGTTTTCCGAGGTCTTTCTCAATGTCTGTTGAGAGCGGAGCCATGCGCACTTGTTGAGTGTGGCACTGCACGCAACCTGCCGAGGAATAGACTTTTTGACCTGCCACGGCGAGTCCGGAGGTTGTGGGCGGAAGTGTTCCGCCTGTTTCCTCATTCGGGAGTGGCTGCAATTGAGCAAGATTTGAGGTTGGATAGGCAACCAAGCCAAGCCAAGATGCGCCGAAGGCTATAAGGATTCCAGTAAAAATGATTGGGAGCTTGTTCATACGGCTGCTGGCTCGTGGGATGTTGTGATGGGCTCCGCAAGAAGTGCGGGCCCGGATTTTGGTTGGCCGGATTTCAGGAGCATTAATACAAACTGCGCTGCAAATGCGAGATTAGCGCCAAAGATGAGGATTGCACCGATGCTATTCAAGAGGCGGAAGGGAGTAACAAATTCCACCGAACTGCGGAATGTTCCGGTGACGTTGAAAAGGGCGAACCCTTGAATGAATCCCCCAAGGATCAAAGCGGTCACTGACAAGCCAAGACCGGATATCAGCAAATAGAAGTGCCAGTTGATCAGTTTGACGCAGGGCCATTCCCAGCCATTGATACGGGGCAGGATGTAGTAGATGGCTCCAAAAATAATCATTCCAAAGAATCCGTAGGTTCCAAGGAGGGAAATGCCTGCGGACACATCTGTAAAATTGGTCACCGCGCTCACGCCAGGGATGGCGACGATGGCTGCAAAAACGTAAGTGGCGAGGTAACTGAATAGGCCCACCACTGTAAATCGCATGGTTGGGCACCATCCTGCAACGGCGTAATCGTGATTGAGCGTCAGGTGAAGGTTCAGAACCACACTAAAAACTGGAATCAAAATCAGGAAGCTTGCCACGATGCCAGCGCTGACCATCCAAGCAGGGAATGGTCCACCAATGTAACGGGTCATTCCCGTCCATCCGGAGAAAAGAACCAGCGTCCAGAAAGCAAGCAAGCTCAGGTAGTAGCTGAAAATCGGGCGGCCGATTGCTTTAGGAATGAAATAGAACGCGGCCGCCAAGGCGACTGGAGCCAACCAGAGGTTATTGAACCCTGAAGCATACCATGCATCCACCGCGCCTTGGGCTGAGGCTTGGATCGGATTCCAAGCGAGAACCACATTGGCTGATGCGAAAAGCCATGGGAAGCTGAGAAATGCCGCCAGAAGAAACCATTCAGAAACATAGAGGGCTCCTGGTTTGCGATGATGGAATGTAAAGATGACCCACACGGCAATGAGCGCGTAGGATACAAACAAAATTGGCGTTGAGTAGGCAGGGAAGGCCAAGAGTTGGTTAGAGAGTCCATCTCCAATCAAAATTCCGCAAGTTCCCAAGAGAACACCCAAATTCCAAACAATACCAGCACTGATCAGAAGTTTGGTATGAAGGAGGGGCAAGCGGGAGAGACGGGCGGTGAGCCAGAGTCCCACGCCGATCGCAGCGGGGGTCGCCCAACCATAGGCCAAAGCGTTGACACTTGCCGGGAGGATACGTCCGTAGGTCAGCATCGCACAAGAGTCCAGAAGACAAGGGAAATCCAGCTTGAGCGAGGCAAGAAGCCCAAGGAACGAAGCGGCAACGAGCCAGAAAATCGACGATCCGAAGATAAGGAAGAGCGGTCCCCGTGTCGAGGCGTCAATTTCCGCCCGTTCTGCAGGCGCAAGCTTGTCCGGCTCGGTGGACGGGTTGTGAGTTGTGAGCTGGCTGGACGAGTTCATTAGCGGAAATCGGGAATGTTAAATCCGGGCATTATTGCGAAGCTTTTGAGTTTTTTGCCGTTTTTTCGCTGACTGGCGCGGAAAGAATTGAAGCATCATCCTTATCGGGGGCGTTGGATGGAAGGGCACCCGAAACATCGGGAACGCTATCGGACTTCGTTTTTTTAGCGGTTCCTTTGGTTTCTGAAGTGCTTTGAGCGGATGCGGCAGCGGCTCCGTCAACTGGGTATGCGGGTTGGGGTTTGCGGGAATTGAGATCCGCCAAAACGAGTTTCATCGCTTCGGAGACAGGGATCTGAACTTTACCCTTGGCGCGATCTACCCAAGCGTAGGTGTTGAGTTGGAGGTCGTTTTCCGCGCGGAGATCAGCGAGATTTTTGATACGAACGGCATCCCGTTCGGCGTCTTCCGGATAGATCGTCGATGCCTGATTTCCACGAATCATGTTGGATAGAGCGAGGAACAGGGCGATTCCCGCAAGGCCGAGAACAAATATCCAGAAAAGTGGCTTTTTGCCGTTCTGGTTTGATGAGTGATTGGAGTGATCGGTTTGCATCAGTTCTTAAGTGCGATGGATTGTGGCAGACGGGGATCGCGCAACGGCCAGAGTGGCGAGTCGCCCAAACGCTTGAGGAAAACAGCCGCCAAGGTGCATCCAATGGCGCCAAGGCAAGCAATATCGAGCCAGCTTGGCTGAACGCCCGCTTTATGCAACGCGGGGAGGACAATCACGTAAATGTCCAAAAGGTGCATGGCCAAGATCCAGAGGGCCATTCCACAGAGGAAGCCTGGGCGTTTTTTACCAAAATTGGAGAGCAGGAGGAGGAAGGGAACAAAGAAGTGTCCCACGACCAGAGCGGTGCTGAGAATTTGCCAAGTCTCGGTATTGCGGCGTAGGAAGTAGATTGTTTCCTCCGGAATGTTCGCATACCAGATGAGCATGTATTGGCTGAAGCCGATATAGGCCCAGAAAATCGTGAACGCCAACATGAGTTTACCCATGATGTGGTAGTGTTCCAACGTAATGACATTTTGGAAGTAACCCACATTGCGGAGAGCTGTAATGATGAGAACCAGCACGCAAAGGCTGCTGAGCGCCGTTCCTGCAAAGATGTAAACGCCCCACATGGTGGAGAACCAGTGGTAATCGAGACCCATGAGCCAGTCGATCGCCGCGAAGGTCAAGCTGACGGCGAAAAGCGGGAGACTTGCGAACGTGATTTTGCGGTTGAGAAGGGTCAATCCTGCTGCGCCTGTGGTGTCCTGTTTAATGGAATTCCGACGGAGCCAGAGCGAGGCGATGGTGAAGAACACAAAGTAAAATACGGCACGGATCCAGAAGAATTCCTTCGTCAGATAGGGCCATTTTTCATCCAAAAGAATGTCTTCGCCGGGAAGTTTGGTCATCCAATACCAAAGTTTAGGAGCCACAAAGATCAGAGGAATGAAGAGAATCCCCATGATTACCAGAAGGCTCGCAATATTTTCTAACTGACGGCGAACGACGACGCTCCACTCCGCATCCACAGCGTGGTGAACCAAGGTCCAGAAAAGCCCGCCCATGCAGATGGTCAGGAAAAACGAGAATGCAAACAGGTAGGAGAATGCAAACTGCTTGGTATCGGTGAAGGCGCCATAGCCGACTGCGGCAAAAGCAACGATCGCCAAGGCGACGAGGCCGAGGAATCGACCCCCGACATGTTTGTAGTCGAAAGTGTGGCTACCGGGTTGTGATGGTTCGTGTCCGCTCATTTGGTCTGAGATTCTAATTTCACCCGTTCGGATGCAGGAACATCATTGATTGATGCACCGCCTTGGGATTTTTGGAGAGCTCGGATGTAAGCAATGATGGCCCAGCGGTCCTTCACTTGGATGCGGTCGCCATAGCCCATCATGGTATTTTTGCCGTGGGTAATTGTGTTGAAGATCTCGCCATCAGCCATCTGACGGATGCGGTCTTGATTGAGGTTCGCAATTGCCACAAGGCCGTATTTTCCAGCAATGCCATTTCCATCACCTGTGGCGGCGTGGCAAACTTGGCAACTGATGTTATAGCGTTCTTGGCCACGAGCAATGAACTCGGGCGTGACTTCGACTGGCATTCCCGTGCCCCAGTTTTTGCCCATTTTGCCGGTATCCACGTATTCGGGGCTTGAGGAAAAATGAATTTGTTTGTAGGGGCTTTCGGAAGCGCCGTTCGATCCATTGACATCCTTGTGGAGTGGCATGGCATAACCGAGCGGAACTGTTCCTTCCACGGGCTTGCGCGCGCCGCGGCCATCGGCAAAGAAATCACTCGCCACCTGTGCTTTCACCTTGGGCTGGTGATCCATGTCTGGAAAAATTTCGATCGGAGGTTTTTGAAATTTCTGGCCCCGGAATCCTGCAACTGTAACGAGCAGGATGACAACCAGTGCGAAAATGGAGAAAAAGTATTTAAGCATGGTTGGTTAGTCTCCGTGGATAGTGGTGATGTTGGTTCCACCGAGAGATTCGAGGAAATCGCGCACGTTGCGGTTCGAGAATTTCGGGTCTTTGGCTTCAATCGCAACGAAAAATTTGTCTTCGGTGACTTTTTTGAAGCGATCCCAATTGAAGAGTTCGTGGTTGAGGCGTGGGAGGCCATTCAGAATCAACATTCCAAATACAGCGGTGAATGCCGAGAGAAGGATTGTCAATTCGAACATAACGGGGAAGAACGCTGGAACCGTAAAGAGATTCGTGGGTTTGCCAGCGACGATGAGCGGATAAAGGAACGAAGACGTTCCGAATTCCATGGTTACTGCCGTGAGGAATCCCATGAGGCCGCCGAGGAAAACGAATTTTCCGAGGATCGAACGTTTCATCCCCATCGCTTCATCCATTCCGTGGATTGGGAATGGGGAAAAGACGTCCCATTTTTCAAATCCTGCATCGCGGATTTTTTTAGCTGCGTGATAGAGGTCCCGTGCGCTTTGGAATTCCGCAGCGACGCCGTAGACCGGTGCGTTTGTGTTGCCGACAACGTTCATTAGTGATGTGCCTCCCCGTGGTGTGGATCAGCTTCTGGAAGAACCGCTTTAACTTCGAACATACAAATCATCGGAAGGAATCGGATAAAGAGTAGGAACAATGTGCTAAAGAGACCGAAGGTGCCAATAAAGGTGCAAATATCCACGATTGAGGGATGGAACATTCCCCAGGCGGATGGAGTGAAATCGCGGGCCAGCGTGGTTGCAATGATGACGAATCGTTCGAACCACATGCCGGCATTCGGGAATTGGACGATAATCCAGACCCAAACGAGGTTGGTGCGGAAATATTTGAACCAGAAGAATTGTGGAGAAATGACGTTACAGAACATCATCGCCCAGTAAGCCCACCAGTATGGACCGAAGGCGCGATACCAGAATGCCGCACGCTCGTAAGGGTTGGCGCCATACCATGCGATGAAAAGCTCCATCAGATAGGCGTAACCGACGATCGATCCAGTGAGCAGGATGATTTTACACATCTTGTCCACGTGGTTGACGGTGACGAGATCATGAAGGGGTTTGTAGATCGCGCAGGCGGGGATCATAATGGTCAACACCATCGCAAATCCGCCGAAAATAGCGCCTGCCACGAAGTAGGGCGGGAAGATCGTTGTGTGCCAACCCGGAACAACCGATGTCGCGAAGTCGAAGGAAACGACCGAGTGCACCGAAAGCACAAGTGGCGTCGAAAGGCCGGCCAAAATGAGGTAAGCCATTTCGTAGTGACGCCATTGGCGGTTTCCACCGCGCCAACCAAGAGCCAACACGCCATAGATGAATTTGCGCACTTTGGTCGTGCAGCGGTCGCGGAGTGTTGCGAGGTCAGGGATGAGACCAGTATACCAGAAGAGCACCGAAACAGTGAAATAGGTTGATACCGCAAACACGTCCCAGAGGAGCGGAGAGCGGAAGTTTTGCCAGATTGCATTGGAATTTGGAACGGGAGCCAAGAACCAAGCCATCCAGACGCGACCAACGTGGAGTGCGGGGTAAATACCGGCGCAAACCACCGCGAAGAGTGTCATCGCTTCCGCCGCGCGGTTGATCGATGTGCGCCACTTTTGGCGGGTGAGGAAAAGAATCGCAGAAATGAGCGTTCCGGCGTGACCGATACCGATCCAGAACACGAAGTTCGTAATGTCCCATGCCCAACCGATCGGATGGTTGTTTCCCCAGACGCCGACGCCTGTGGAAATGAGATAGGCCAGCATGGCCAAGCACATGAGGGTGAGTGGAACAGTGACACCCATCGAGATCCACCACCATGTCGGAGTTTTTCCTTCCACGATGGAGCTAATGTAGGTGCTGATCCAGCCCATTTCGCGCTGGTTGAGAACCAAGGACGGGCGGACGAGTTTTTTGTCGTCTTCCGTAAGATTGGCGTTGGTGTCGGTAGTGGCGGAGGCGTTGGACATTTTCTAAATCGTCTTAGTGGTGAGCTGCCTCGCCGGAGGCGTGTGATTTATTGGCCGGTGGATGGGCATTTCCGCCATGGGCGTCATGTTCTCCATGGCCGTGGCCCGAACCATTAGCCATTCCCACCTTGTCTGCGCCTGGCATTTTCGGGTTGGGATTGCGGATACGGGCGAGGTAGGTGACGCGTGGCGAAGCGTTGAGATATTTGAACATCGTGTAGCCACGCTCGCTGTTGCGGAGGCGTGCGACCTGGCTCTTCGGATTCGCAATATCGCCGAATACAATTGAGTCGTTCGGGCAAGCTTGTTGGCAAGCCACTTTGAAGGTCGCGACTGGTGTTTCGCTGGCTGGAGATGCACCGGCTTCCACAAGGCGGGAAATTTTCGCTTCTTCGATGCGCTGGATGCAGAACGTGCATTTTTCCATAACGCCACGCATACGAACCGTAACGTTCGGGTTTTTCGACATCTTGAGGCTGTCGGCCATGCCTTTTTTGGCAAGCGGACCCCAATAGAGTTGGTCGATCGGGCGTTGGTTGTAATCGAAATAGTTAAAGCGGCGCACTTTCCATGGGCAGTTGTTCGCGCAATAACGAGTTCCAATGCAGCGATTGTAAGCCATGAGGTTCAGGCCGTCCTCACTATGAACGGTGGCGTTGACCGGGCAAACGGTTTCGCATGGTGCATTTTCGCAATGCTGACACATTATCGCCTGAGAGAGCATTTCAGGTTCATCGACATCCCCGGCAAAGTAACGATCCAGACGAATCCAAGCCATGTCGCGGTTTTTGCGGACTTGGTCTTTACCGACAACCGGAACGTTGTTTTCCGCTTGGCAGGCCACCACACAGGCGTTGCAACCCGTGCAAGTATTGAGATCAACCGTCATTCCCCACTGCTCTTTAGAGGTCAGTGTCGGATGGGTGTAGAGCGAAATATTTTCAGGGATGTGGGAATCCATGCCCATCTTTTGGGCGAATGCGGGATTCTTCTCGAAGCGCTCCAGCGTTCCCTCGCGGACGAGGTCACGGCCTTCCATGCTGCGATGTTCCTGGGTTTGCGCCAGCGGGTAGTCACGATCGGTGACTTTGACAGTCACCCCGCTG
>JBEIMO010000039.1:0-12029 GCA_040378625.1 Verrucomicrobiia bacterium
CCCAGAGGATCCGGAGTGGTTCATTCCGCCGGGGCGTCCTTGTTCGGCGTTTGATCCTGCCGAGCCGTATGTTGTCCTGCATCCCTTTGCGCGGGGGGCGGGAAAATCGCTTGATGCCGAGGCGATCGCCGCATTCGTGGATGCATTTTTAGAGTCATCCCCGATGCGGATCGTTCTGGTGGGTGTTGGCGACTATTTCGCTGACCATGGTCCGCGTTGCGTGAATCTGCTGGGAAAAACCGATCTCAGCGAGTTGATCGGCGTTCTTCGTGGGGCGCAGTTTGTTGCGAGTGTGGATAGTGGGCCGATGCACTTGGCTGCCGCACTGGGGGTGCGTTTGTTGTCGATCCACACGTGGAGCGATCCCCGACGTGTGGGGCCGTATTCAAACAATGCCTGGATCTGGCAGGGTGGCGAAATCCGCAAGCAAGATCTCAGCACGACTCCACTCCCGGAGCAGGTTTTTACCGTCAGGCACGCCCAAGAAGCGGGACGCTTTGTGGCATCAGGCGGACTTCCGCTTTTTTGAGGCAAGAAGCTTGGCCGCAATGACGGCATCCTCCGGCGTGTCGATGCCCGGCCCGGCGGGGGCTGTTTTGATAACCCGGATTTTTGCGCCATGTTCCAAGGCGCGGAGTTGTTCGAGCTTCTCGGATTTTTCCAAGGGCGTTTGCTTCCACTTCACAAAATCCAACAGAAATTTCCGGCGATAGCCATAGATGCCGAGATGTCGGAATCGCGCGGGATGCGTGTCGCCATCGCGGTCGCAGGGGATCGGGGAACGGGAAAAATACAGGGCGTTTCCAGCAAGGTCGGTGACGACCTTGACGCAATTTGGGTTTTCCACCTCATCGTCGGCCAGCGGACAGGCAGCGGTGGACATCGCCAAGGCGCGATCCTTTTGGAGCACATCGATCAATTTCTGCGGGAGCTTGGGATCAATGAATGGTTCGTCGCCTTGAACATTCACGACGATTTCAATGCCGGTGAGATTTTTAGCGACCTCGGCGATTCGGTCTGTGCCGCTCGGGTGTTTGGCGGAGGTGAGCGCAACGTCCGCGCCGAAATCAAAAGCAGCCTCGGCGATCCGCATGTCATCGGTTGCAATGATGATGCGGTCAACGCCTCGCACTTTTCCGCAACGTTCCCACACATGGCGGATGAGCGGCTTGCCGCCGAGATCCAGCAAAGGTTTGCCGGGAAGGCGGCTGGAAGCCCAGCGGGCGGGAATGATGATCGCGGCTTTGGACATATTAGGATGTTTCGTTGTCTTCTCCAGAATCCTCTTCGATTTCCTTGCGAAGGGCTTTGGAGATGAATGGACGGACGAAGCCGTAAAGCAGGAAACTCACAAACAGAAGCGCCGGCATCCACTGATAGTTCATCGCGGTGAAGGCGAGCAGAAAAATAAGCCCAAGAAATGCAGGGATCGAACGCTGAGTCCGCCAGTTAACGCTCTTGAAACTCGGGTATTTGACGTGGCTGAACATCATGAACGAAAGGAAAATCAAAAGCACAGGGAGCGCGTATTTCCATGGCCCTATTGTTCGATCATCAGCCTGCAACCAGAGCATGAACAGCGTGAGGGAAGCGATCAATCCAGCGGCCGCTGGAATTGGAAAACCTTGAAAATCCTTTTCTGGTTTGTCGCCGCCACTCGCCGCAACACAGTTGAAGCGGGCCAAGCGCATTCCTCCGCAAAGCAGGAAGAAAAAGGCAATCAGCCAGCCAGTTCGAAGGAAATCCCGAAGGACGATTTGATATACGAGCAAGGCGGGGGCGATGCCGAAGGAAATGATGTCGGCGAGGGAATCAAATTCGCGACCGAATGGGCTTTCATGCCCGCCGAGCCTAGCCAGGCGGCCATCAAGGAGGTCGAACACACACGCGCCAAGAATGAAGGCGATGGATTCATGATAGAGCGTTCCTGCCGGTTGCCCCATAGAGACAAGCGTGGATGCCTCGATCATGCGAAGCGTTGCGGCAAAACCGCAGAAGAGGTTGCCTGCCGTCATCAAATTCGGCAGCAAATAGATCTTCGGTTCGTGGGGATGCGTCATGGTTTTTCCTGAAATTTGACAACGGCTGTCTCGCCGCCAACTACACGGTCGCCGAGTTTAATAAGAACCTCGGCGTCCATGGGAAAAAACAACTCGGTGCGCGATCCGAATCGGATCATGCCGAATCGCTCGCCACGCGTGAGTTTGTCGCCCACCACCGCCCACGGGCAAATCCGTCGGGCGATTGCTCCGGTGATTTGTTTGACCATCACTGTCGCAACCGGGCCGGCGATGACCCAGGACCTGCTCTGATTCAAAATCGAACAACGTGGATCGCGGGCATCAAAAAATCCACCAGGCTTGTGTTCGGAATGGGTGACCTCTCCAGCAATCGGGGCTCGGTTTACATGGACATCCAGCACCGAGAGAAAAATCCCGATGCGGCGGACTTTTGTTTTTAGAAACTCATCCTCATAGACTTCATCAATCGTCGTGACCACGCCATCAGCGGGCGAAACGGCGATATTCTCGCCAGCAGGAGGGGTCCGCTCTGGATCACGAAAGAAATAGAACGTGAACAATATCAGGGCTGCAAAAAAGATCGACCCCACTGGTGCCAAAGCAAGGGAGATCAGCCATCCCGCTGCCAAAACCGCTAAAATCCAACGCGCCTCTGCAAGTGCCCGACTTTTCATGCAGGAGAAACTATCAACTCAACCCACTTTGCCAAGCGCAAGGTGGCGATCATGCAGAATGGATAAAGGCTTGATACTCCCGGATTGCTCGCGGATAAACCCTGCCTATGAAACGCTTTTTGAGCTTGGGATTGATCTTGTCGGCACTTGTGTGGAGCGCAGCCTGCTCAAAAAAATCTGCCTCGAACGAACTGGTCGTCGGCATGGAGTTGTCCTACCCGCCCTTTGAAACGATTGATGCCGCCGGTCGCCCGACCGGGGTCAGCGTGGATCTGGCTGAGGCTCTTGGCAAATCGCTCAGTCGTCCCGTGCGTATTGAAAATATTCCGTTCACCGGACTCATTCCGTCGCTCAAGACAGGCAAAATCGATTGCATTATTTCTTCCATGACCGATACGCCAGAGCGCCGCGAATCGATTGCGTTTTCGGAGCCCTATCTGAACATTGGCCTCGCCCTCCTTGTGGGAAAAAATTCTCCGCTGCAATCGATCGCCGATCTGGATCAAGCCGGGAAAACACTCGCTGTCCGCCAAGGAACCACCGGGGAAGTCTGGGCTCGCGCTAATGTCCGCAATGCCCGCATTTTGGCTCTGGAAAAGGAATCCGCCGCTGTGCTTGAGGTCGTTCAAGGGAAGGTAGATGGATTTCTTTACGACCAAATGAGCGTTTGGAAAAATGCGCAAGAGCAACCCACTAAGGCGCTCCTGAACCCCGTGCAAAAAGAAAGCTGGGCGATTGGACTGCGACGCAAGGACACCGACCTCCGCGATCAAATCAATGCCTTTCTGAAGGAATATCGCGCTTCAGGCGGATTCGAGGCCTTAGGAAATAAATACCTGAGCGATCAAAAAGCCGCCTTCCGCGACCAAGGCATCACGTTTTATTTTTAAGAAAAAGACAGGATGACAGGATTAGGTGGATTTACAGGAAGGGTTTTCCATAAAAAGCGGCCCCCAACCTCCACTGTGATCTCTGTGTCCTCTGTGGTTAAATCTCTGAAGGCATCGAGTTAAGGAGAGCGTCGAAGCGGGGATTGTTCGAGGCGTAGAAGGGGTAACGCTCGGCATTGGCACTCGGTTTGTGGCGCCAATGTTTGTAAGCCCAGAGCCAACATTCCGGAAACTCGCGCAACCCGGGTTCCAAAATATCCCAGCACTTTTGCGCCAGTTCCCGCGTATCGGCATCCGGCGGACATTCGATGGGATCGTGGTGAATGATCTTGTAGCGACCATCGGGGAGGGGACGGCATTCGATGGGAACGATCACCGCACCGGTTCGCTGCGCAATCGCAATGTGCGCGGGCGTGGCGCTGATCATGAGCCCTCCGAATGTTTTAATCGGGATGCTTCCTTCCTGAGGATGGATGTTCAGGTCAACCAGGATGCCCATTTTGCCACCGGTTTTAATATGCTTGAGCATCTTCAGCATGGCGCGTTCCTGAGGAATGATCTGATTGCCGGTGCTGGAGCGGAGGTTATCAAAAATCGGTCCGAGGAGTGGGTTCCTGAATTTCTGGGCAACTACCAGAACTCGCTTCATGTAATAAGAGGTCACCAAGGACAACCATTCGAAATTGCAAAAATGCATGCAGCTGTAAATGGCCGGTTTGGTGGGATCGGTGCAGTAGGTGTCGCGGTCCAGGCCTTCAATGACGACGTGTTCTTTCACGAACGCCTCATTCATATTAGGAGCCCAGAAAAGCTCGAACATTGTCCGCGCAAAGGAACAGTAGGATTTGCGGGCGATGCGTGATTTTTGGCGTGACGAATATTTACCAGGAAAAGCGGCTTCGATATTTGCCAATGCCAGTTTGCGGCCACGCGCATCGAAGAAATAAACCACCGATCCAACAAAAGCCGCCAGTCCGCGAAGGGAGCGAAAATCCAGTTGCGCAATTAGGTGCGCAGCGGCGGTGAGGCCGGTAAATTCAAGCCATTCGCGGAGTGGTCTGTTCACGGCGCAACTTCAATGCGGGGGAAGAGCGGCACTGGCTCTCCGAGCTGATGTCCATCCGGCAGAAGTCCCCATGTGGCCGTCTCCATCGACGCAGGCACATTCCAGTTGAGTTGGGCTCGGATCGCCTCGGCTTCGCGGGGAATAATCGGAGTCATAAGAATCGAAATGATGCGCAAAGCTTCGGCGAGCGTGTAGAGAACCTCGTCGAGCTTTTCGGCCTGATCTGGATCCTTAGCGAGTTTCCAGGGAGCGCATTCTTCGACATACGCGTTGCAGCGGGTTGCAATCTCCAGAACCGCTTCAATAGCGGCTTGGACTTGATAACCCTCCATGGCGGCGCGATAGGCGGCAGTTTTTTCTGTAACGAAACTGGCGAGCGGCGAATCCATGCGGCGCAACGAACCGTTCCGATAGCGTTTGGCCATGTTGAGCGAACGGTTGAGCAGGTTGCCCAGGCTGTTTGCGAGTTCGGAATTGTAGCGCTGCACGAGCCGGTCGAGGCTGAAATCCGCATCACGTCCGGTTGTGATATCGCTGAGCAGGTAGTGCCGCAGAGCGGCGCAGCCGTAATGATCGGCAAGCGCGGAGGGATCGACGATATTTCCGAGGCTCTTGCTCATCTTAGCGCCGGCGATATTCCACCAACCATGCACCAAAAATGTCGGCATCTCGGCATCCGTGAATCCCAAGGCATGAAGAATAATCGTCCAATAAACACCATGCGGCGGAACGAGGATGTCTTTTCCAATGACATGCACGGCGGGCCACTTGGCTCGGAAACCGCTTGAATCTGCGCTGGGCGAGGCATCGTAGCCTGCAAAACTGATATAGTTTACCAACGCGTCAAACCACACATAGGTCACAAAAGCGGTATCAAATGGCAGTTCAATTCCCCAAGTGAGGCGGGATTTTGGACGAGAAATACAAAGGTCGCCGGAAAGTTTTTCAACGGCATTGCGCAGTTCGGCGACGCGGAATCCGGGCAAGACCAGCGGGGCCTCGGCTTTGGAGCGCGCATCGATGAGGTCGAGTAACCACTGACGACTTTCCGCGAGTTTGAAGTAATAATTTTCTTCTTCGATGAGGACGACCTCGCCCCATTCCTCGCCGAATTCGCCATCGGGCCCGCGTTCTTTGTCCGTGAGGAATTGTTCCTGACGAACGCTGTAGTAGCCGCTCTGCTTGGCTTTGTAGAATTTCCCCTCGTCCCAGAGCCTTTGCAGAATGCCTTGAACGCACTTTTTATGAACGTCATCGGTGGTCGCGGCCCAGCCATCGTAGGCGACATCCAGCTTTTTCCAGAGGTCGATAAAAAGGCCTGTGATCTCATTAACGAACGCATCTGGTTCAATGCCGCGTTTTTGAGCGGATTGCTGGACTTTTTGTCCATGCTGATCGACGCCGGTGAGGTAAAAAACATCACGTCCGCAGAGCCTCTGATAGCGGGCTATGGCGTCGGTGAGGACTTTTTCATAGGCGTGTCCGATGTGTGGTGCGCCGTTGGTGTAGTCGATCGCCGTGGTGATGAAAAATGTATTGGGCATAGGGTTGTCAGTTTTGGGCGGGTTCTTCCTTCTTTACCTTGCCGCCCCAAGATATGATGCGGGCTTTCACACCAGCGGCTTCGGCTTCGGCAATTTGGTGGTTGCGGACATAAAAGAGCGAAAGGCTGGACCAAGCGAGCTGATCGTTGGGTCGAAGGTCCACGGCTTTCAGTCCGGCTTCAATGGCTTCTGCAGGACGGCCGCTTTTCATGAGCGCCATTCCCAAAGCATGCCATCCGTCAAAAAAAACGGGATCGATTTCTACGCAGGAACGGTATTTTTCCACAGCGGCGTCGAGTTCTCCGAGGGCGATGTCGCCGGTCGCCTCATCAAAAATTTCCTCTACGCGGGGATCCATTAGCCCTTTGAGCCACGTCCCTGCGGAACGCTGATTTTAGCGGCTTCGCGGCTGGATCGCAGCCATTCGGCGAAGAGGAGGTCTTGCTTGTTACGAAGCATGTTTGTGCGGATCTCGGCTTCGCGGGATGCAAAAGTTTTGGCATCGATGTCGCCACGTTTTTGGAGTTGCACGACGAAGGCTCCCCATGGGGCCTGTTCGAGGTTGGAGAGTTCGCCGGGCTTGAGGAGGAGAGTCGAAGCGATGAGCGTTTGTTGGTCGGAGGTCGTCGTTTCTCCGGCAGGAACAACATTGGTCAATTCCTCTGACTTTAATCCCTGTGCGGTTGCGGCTTCTTTCAAAGATTTTCCGGCCGCCATGGCGGTTTTCATGGCATTGAACGAGGAAGTGGTCGATGCCTGGAAGAGTTGCGCGCTTTTTTGAGAACGGAGGTGGGTTTCAATTTGTGGCTTGGCCTCATCCAGCGTGAGCGGACGAGTTTCGTTCACTTGGGTCAGTTCAAAAACATAGAAGGCATCGCCACTTTGAATGATGTCACTCGTCTTTCCGGGACCGGAGAGCATGAATGCCGTTGGAGCGAGGGCGGTCGTGACTTCGCTGGATCCCGCTGCATTTGGTGTGGCTGAGGTTCCCGTGCGGTCGAATGCAGGGAGGGATTGGATTTTGACTTTTGCTTTTTCGGCGGCTTTGTCAAAAGCCAGATTTTCTTGAGCCATCGATTCCACGAGTCCACTTGCATCATTGGCGAGTTTTTGAAGGGCTTCGGTTTTTTCTTTGCCTTCGAGTTTTTTATCCTTGGCCAATTCGAATGTTACGTAACGCAGGGCACGAGTTTCCTGGGTTTGAAGCACCGCCTTGTTGCCTTCGTAAAGGGAGTTCACTTCCTCCGGGGTAATTGCGATCTGGCTGTTATCCTTAGGCTTTTCAAATTTCACCACGGTCGCGGTGGCGGGTTCGAAGATGCGGGATGTCGCTTTGATTTCCTCAGCACCCAATGAAGCAGGAGCGCCAACAACGGCCTTGATGCTCTCCAAACGCAGGGCATCGCGCATCACTTCTTCCAATTGGCGTTCCGTGAATCCTCGTGGCGTCAGTTGTTCACTCACGAAGCTTGTGTATTTGAGAGGGTCAAACTGACCTCCGGTTTGAAAAAGTGGGATTTCTTTAATCCGGTTGGCGACTTGACTGTCGGTAGGTTCGATGCCGAGCGCGCGGGACTGGTGCTGCAGAACAAGGAGATTCCAAACAAAGTCGGTGAGTGCGGCATCACGATCCTGGGCGGTTCCACCAAGGCTTCTCAACAATTCAAATTGCCCGAGCGAGAGCGTGAGTTGGTAGTTTTTTACCTGCCGCTCAATCGCAACAGGATTCAATGCTTTCCCGTAGATGCTGGGATTTTTTCCGGAAGCGAGAAGATCGAGTTCATGGGTGTTATACAGAAGGATGAAGGACACGATTGTCAGGCAGGCAATGACAATCATGAGGACGCGTTGGTTTTTTCGAAAAATCTGAATCATAAAAAATGTGACGAAAACGTTGATTTGGTCGGCAAATGGATTTAGAGATTCGATTCAATGAAAGCAAGCATCCCCCGTTTCATGTGTGGCTTGGTCGTTTCTACGCTTGCTTTTGCGGCATCCGTTCACGGGCAGCATTTCGTTGTTCAAAAAGACGGTCAGACCCGTCAGGGGGAAGTTCTAGGGGTTCGCGGAGGTTCGATCCGAATCAAAATCGGCCCGGCGGAAACATCGATCCCGCTCACCAGTGTCCAATCTGTAAAAATGGACCCGCCGGCGGATTTCACAAAGTTGGTCGAGACATATCGTCAAGGCGATGCCACAGCCGCTCTGCCCAAACTGCTGGATCTCTTGAATCAATTTAAGGACTTGCCGGCGGATTGGGTGGAACGCGCTCATGCACTGCTTCCGGAAGTTTATCTCTCGATGGGAAAAACGGCAGAAGCAGAGGTGGCCTCTCGGGATTTTGAAAAAAAATACCCGGCTGCCTCGAATTCGCTCCCATTGCTTCAAGCCAAATTGGCCATCGCCAAAAAAGACTTTCCCGTCGCCCGCCAAAAGTTGTCTCCGCTGGTTTCACTGGCCCGCCAAACGATGCGGCCCAAGGGCGACGATGCACTAGCTTGCAGTCAAGCGTTGTTCCTCATGGGGCGAATTCAGGAACAATCGGGTGAAAAATCCGAGGCTCTGCAAAACTATCTTCTTGTTTCCACAATTTTTAATCAGGATTCCTCGGCAACAACGCAATCCCGCGAACGGGCAAGCGTTCTCGAAAAAGAAAACATCATGGTCCCATGAAAACTCATAATCCCTCCAAATCTATTCTCCTCACTGCACTGTTCCTTCTGATGGCAGGTTCGCTCTCACGAGCGGCCGATACGCCACAAGAGCAAATGAACATCCTCCAGACGATCATTCACGGCGGGCCGCTCATTATATCCATCTGGGTGTGTATCATTGGAACCTCGATCGCGCTCATCGCCTTTATTATTCAGTTGGTTTTTATTTTACGTGTTGAGTCACTGGCTCCCCAGTCGCTTGTTGATTCGCTCGCCAACAGCATTTCGGCGGGAAACTATCAACAAGCCTGGGAGGTCTGTCGGTCGAACAAAGCCTATATTGCCAAAGTGCTCGGCGAAACGATTGAGCGCATCGGGCGAGGGAAGGATGCCTTTGAAACCGCGCTCATCGAACGCGGCATGCGCGAGGCACAGATCATCAAAACCAAGATCAGTTACATTTCGGTTATCGGAGTCATTGCGCCAATGATCGGTTTGTTGGGAACCGTTATTGGAATGATGGGAGCCTTCGCCGTTCTCGGGTCTTCCGGCGTTGCTGATCCTCGCGGATTGTCCCTCCGCATCGGTGAGGTGCTCATGGCTACCGCGAGTGGTCTGTTTATCGCCATTCCAGCCTTCATTTTTTATTACTATTTTCGAAATCTCGCGACGATTGTGTTTGTCGCGGCCGATGACAAATTAACCCGTCTCACGGAGGATATTCCTTTTGAGGAACTCGGGGGGGTCCGCATCGGTGTGGGTGCGGATGGTGCCATCCGCTCTAAGCCGGAATTTTCGGGAACAACGAAGAGCGTTGTCCTCGATGAAGAGGCTCCGCAGGATATTCCATGTCCGGTTTGCCAAGGCACGCTGACCGTTGGACAATCCCCGTGCCCGCACTGCGGGGCATCGATCGACTGGGCGTGATATGTCGGAGACAGGTCATTCCCATTTGAAAAAAAACAGGAAAATCCGTCGCTTGGATCCTGAGCCGGATCCTGAATTTCAGATCGCGCCGATGATCGATATTCTCCTGGTGCTGCTCGTCTTTTTTATGTCGATCAGTTCCACCGAGGTTCTGGCATCAAATAAAGAAATCAATCTGCCTGTCGCGAAAGAGGCGAAGGAGGCGAAGGACAATCCCGGTCAGGTGATCATCAATGTCACCTATGTGGCCATGAATGCTTCCACCGCTATCGAGTTGGACAAAAAAGATTTCACCTCTCCGCCGGATATTGTTCCCGTCTTGCAAAACAAAGTGCTGGCGAATCCGCTCATTCGCGTCGTGATCCGCGCCGACAAGGAAGTCCGTTTTGAATATATGCGTCAGATTCTCCAGGCCGTCGGAAGATCGGGGATCACTAATGTGACATTTTCGGTCGTGGATAAGGATTCAAAACCTTCTGCTTAGATGCAAAATTCAACATTCCAGTATTCGATGAGCTGCTTGATCCCAAGGGGAGGGGACTTTTAATCCATGGCGAGCGGAGGCATGTCCGAAGATGGAGACGTCGGGTTTCAAATCGCCCCGATGGTGGATGTTGTTTTCGTGTTGTTGCTGTTCTTCATGGCTTCGGCAGGCTCTCATGTTGTGGAGAAGGAATTGAATATCAGCCTGCCAAGCGGCCGAGGAGCGAAGAGTGCTGCGGCTATTCCGACGACGCCCATCATCATAGATATCCGCTCCGATGGCGGCGTGGTGATGAACAATCAGGAGTATGATTCCCCTGCAGATCGCGATCTTCCCAATTTGCGGGCGTGGTTTAAACAAACGTTTGAGCAATACGGCGCAGACGACCCGGTGCTTCTGCGTCCCGATCCTCAGGCAAGGCACGAGCGGGTCATGGACGTTCTCAACGCCGCCGCTGCTTCAGGGGTCACGAAATTATCTTTCCTTTGATATATGCGCCGACGCGTTAAAAAATCAGGCCAATCGCGTCTGTGGAAAAAAACTCTCATTGCGATGGCTGCGATAGCCCTCCTGGGCGCATTGCTGCTAACTGCTGCGGTCCATAATTTTTTAAAAAATTCGGAACTTGAGCGCGGTTTGGAAAAAATCACCGGTCAGGTATTGCGCGCCGATGTTTCATTAAAACCTTGGGAATGGAACGGAGCTTGGTTCTCCTCGGATGCCCTGACTCTGCGCGGATGGGAGGATTCGCACTTCAAAAAAGCCGAGGGATTTCATTTGCGCTTGGGTTGGAATTGGAGGGCGCTTTTTTCGGGCGTTTTGCAGATGGAAGAGATTTCCATCGATGAGGTGCAAGCTGAGTTTCAGAGTCCTTCAAGATCCCAGTCGCCACGCAAGAACGACGTCTCTATTCCGCTCCCCTTGCAATTTCAATTGGACCGCATCGTCATTGGGCGTGCCCGTATCCTCTATCAAAATATTTCGGCAAACGGGGTGAAACTTCTCCTCACGCCGCAACCGAATGGAGAGTTGAAAATATCAGGTTCAGGCGGCGTTCTGCATGTTCCCAAACTTCCGCAATTAGATATCCAAAGCGTTCAGTGTCGCAAGGTCGCCGGGATATTTTATCTTGAGGAATCCCATCTCACGCTGAACCGGTCCGGTTCGATTTTGGCGACTGGGCAATCCGGCCCCGATGCCGCATTGCGTTTGGATTGGAGCGGATTGCCGGCTCATCGGTTTTTAGGTGAAACATTTGGAAAATACCTCGATGGGACATTATCTGGCACCTGCGATTGGGATGCGTCTGGTAGAGCAAAAGGTAAATTCCAGATTGAAAATGCAACCATAGACAATGTGCCATTTTTGGACGAGGCAGCCGCATTTACTGGCATTGCGGCATTGCAAAAACTGCCGGTGCAGGCGCTCTCTGCCAATTTCAACTATCAGAACGAGGAGGCAAAATTCTCGAATGTGATCCTGGAATCACGAGGAGTGCTGAAACTCGAAGGCAGTCTCTGGATCAAGTCCGATGGGACCATGAGCGGCAATCTTCAACTCGGCGTGGCTCCCAATTTCCTCACTGCACTGCCCGGCGCCCGGGAAACCATTTTTACCAGCCCAAGAGATGGCTATTTCTGGACTCCTGTTAAACTCGGCGGGACGCTCGAGATGCCGCGAGAGGATCTCTCCACACGTCTTGCCCCCATCATTGCCAGCAGCCTCCTCCTCAGAAACGCACCCAAAGCGCTGGAAGCCGTTCCCGCGCC